>CAZIGO010000131.1:0-7057 GCA_964538595.1 uncultured Chitinophagales bacterium
TTTTTCGAGTTCTCTTCCATCTGCTCTAAATCCTGTATGCTGTAAAGCGTTTGTACCCCTTTGGCGTCAATGCCGGGCCAATCGACCATATTATTGCTTGATCCCGTAGCAATGAGTAATTTGTCGTAGTGTAAAGGAGGGGAGTCGCGCAATTGAAGTTTTTTTTGGGTAAAATCAACTTCGTTGACTCGATCTCGGATCAGCTCTATTCGGTTCTTCTGCCAAAACCAGTCTTCATACGGTTTAGTTTGTTCATAGGTAAGGTCGCCCATATAGATATACATGAGAGCCGTCCGGGAGTAAAAATAATCGGTTTCATCAGATAGCACCGTAATTCGGCAATCACTGTTTTTCCGTATAAATCGGGCAGCGGTAATACCTGCAATGCCATTGCCGATAATTGCTATATGCATAACTCCAAAAAATATTTTTATAGAAACTCGTTTCGATAAGATAAACAATTATTCCCTTATTTACATGTCATCCAATTGACAGGGGGTTGAAAAAGGGGGAGGTATGATAGTTTTTTATTTTAGTTGAGACAACCGCGATATCCCGGTGATCAGGACATTTGCTAAAATTTTATTACATTTGGTGTAATGTCTTAAATAAAAGGAGTGATGTCGTATATTAATAAGTTATATCAATGGATGCGAATCGGGCAATTGCCCGCGTATTTACGCAATAAGTACACCATAGCTACCCTCCTTTTTTTGGCTTGGATGCTGTTCTTTGATCAAAATAATATTATCTCTCAAATTCAACTGCAGGTTAAGTTAGATAATTTACAGGAGCAGAAGGCTTTCTATCAAAGAAAAATCAAAGAGATAAAAGCTAGTAAACAGGAACTGTTGGAAAACAAAGAGAAGTTAGAACGTTTTGCGCGGGAAAAGTATTGGATGAAGAAGCCGGATGAAGATTTGTTCATTGTGGTGGAATCTTCCGGGCAACAGTGAGTTCAAAATTATCGGTAGTAAAAGACAATTAATGTGTTAGCGGCTTTCCCGGATATTTGGTTCGATTTTTGGCACCGGGCTCAACCTTCTTTTCAAGAAATATTACTGCTACTTCCCCTTTCTTTATTATTGATTGCCGGTGCCATCTGGCTAACCAGTTTTAGTAAACGTTATTATCGACTCCCTACGGCCTATAGCCGGAAGATTTTTCATTTTATCATTTTCATGATTGCGGCTGGGTATCAATTGTATGCGGGCCTTTCAGCAGTTATTATCTTGGGAAGTCTTGTTGCGTTGGGCATAATAATTCTTGTTGTTTGGTTTGAAGATTCAATGTTTTACGTCGCTTTAGCCCGTCCTGATGATCAACCACATGCTACATTTTTTATTATTGTACCCTTACTTACTACGGCCGGGGGAGGGATAATTACTAATTTGTTTTTTCCGGCTTTTGCCTATATGGGATATTTGATAAGTGGATGTGCTGATGCTATTGCCGAACCGGTCGGTCAGCGATGGGGGAACCATCCTTACCGCGTTCCGTCCTTGTTAGGAGTTCCAGCTAAAAGAACATGGGAGGGTTCTATGGCTGTAGCTCTGACGGCAGCGATGCTGACATTGATTGGGGTAGGGACCGTAAAGGGAACAACACGTTTATTGTTTGCTACAGGTGTTGTCATGGGAGGAACAACGCTAGTGGAAGCTATTAGTCATCATGGGTTGGATAATTTAACCGTACAAGTAGTCGTAGCGGGTATCTTAGCGGCTATCTATTAGTATCCGCCGTGCCATTTTCTTAAAAACCACTCTCCGGTTAACAGGAAGAGGATCAAAAAGAATACCCACTTCAAATTCAAAAAGGCTTCCGTCCGATAATCGAGATAAGTGATGGGCTTAATATCGGAACGTTGATTAATGTCGCTCAAAAGCTTTTCCGACTGGGAAGGATAAAATAACTTACCGTCTCTTTTTTGTGCTAAGGAATAAAGGAGTTGGTGATTTGCTGTCGTTTGGACGCCTTCAATTTGTAGCGGGCGGACACTGAACTCTCCTTCTGCTGTAAAAGATTGCTCATTAAAACGAGTCTGGGCTTTGTAATGATAGTTACCGACCGGGAAAGTACCGGCATTAAGACTATAAGCCTGAGATGTTTTGTTAAAAGTAAAGGGAAATTGTTCCCCCGCACTGTTGGTGATCGTCATAGTTACCTCCGGTGTATTTATGAGTTCGTAGCTCTTATTATAGAACTCAGCCTCAAATTGAATCGATTGGTTTTCGTTAAACGTGTTTTGTGGTAGGGATACCCGGAATCGTCGCTTATCCGCTTTAACTGATAAATATTGGACAATCTTGTTAATAAAAGATTCGGTGATTTTTCTTTTTTCATGTTGGGCATACTCGAAGAGAGGCCAGCGCCAAAGATTCTCGCCTAATAATACGCCTTGGCGAGGCTCCACCCCTTGCCGGAATAGGAGTAGCGGTTTGTCCGTTACGGTTTGTCCGACTTTCTGTTTTAGGCATATTTCCGTATTCGGACTGACCGAAAAATCAGCAAAGGGTACCTGGAGGGGAGGAAGTTTAGGTAAAAATTGCTGCATGGATTGAGATAGCGTAAATAAGGAGAAATTTTCATCTAATGCCGGTTGTATTTCATCCAAAGATTCTGATTTGGGCTTGATGTTGAGCAGTGATTGTGATTGGTTGAAAGTGGGTAGATCGGTTTGGCTGCCCACAATAAATAAGGTGGGGGTATTGTTTTGTTTGAGCGCTTTTAAGGTAGCGGAGGCTGGAGTAGTGGAAGTGGGCAGTTGGTGTAATATAGCAAGGTTGTAGGATTTTACGTCTTTTTCTAGCTCATCCGGAGACTTGATGGTTGCGGCATAGTTTTTTTGAGTGGCAATGGCCCTTTTTAAGGCCCCGAGGTCGGGGTGGGGACTACTTTTTAAAATAAGTACCTTACGTTTACTTTCCAGCACTTCTATAAAGATATCCTTCGTGTTATTAGCAACCGTCATCTCCCCTTCTATTTTTGAGAGGTGGAGACGGTAGTGTTGTACCCCGGTATTCTCAGCTTTTATAGTAGTGCTGATTTCTTTGCCAAAAAAGGATTTATCGATCGATACTTCTTTTCGATATAAAACTTTATTGCTCTCTCCTGCATTAATTTTTTCAATAGTAAGTGTAGTAGTATTATTAGCACAGTTCTGTGCCTGTATATGGGTATGCACGGGAAATTTGTTACCCAGATAAACGATTTCGTTATGGTAAACTTCATTGATCTTAATATCTTTTTTAGGGGTAGTATCACCGAGGGCTAACGTATAGAGGGGGGCATCGAGATGTTTGTTGACATAAAGCGGGTTCATCCCTTTGTTATATATCCCATCGGTAGCCAAGATTACTGCTCCTACATTTTGGTTGGTGTATTGATCGTATAAGGAGGTAAAGAGTTGGGCGATATCCGTTTGTTTTTCAGTGAAGCTTATCGAATCTTTATTCCGCACCTGTTCTCCAAAAGTATAGGTGTGAAGTTCATATTGATCGGCCAGTTGGATTTTAAGTTGGTGTTGCTTTTTTAAGTATTGTTGAAGTTTGGTGGTGTCGAGGTGTCCTTCATGACGAAAACCGTGTTTGATAGAACTGGAGTTGTCTTGGGCCCATAAAATAACCGGCGGCTGGCTCTTTTGGAACATGGTTTTGACTAATGGTGATAATAGCAAAAAGGCAATAAGAGCCACCGTCAGTCCCCGTAAAACGGTCATAACATAAAACCAGTAGCCGATCTCTTCTCGAAATTCGCTAAAAGTACGTTCTTTATAATAGAGGAGTCCGGCATAAATGCCTCCTAATAACAGGCATAATATTACAAACCACGGTGAATATGAAAATTGTAAATGAATACCCAATGAGAACAACTGCTGTTTAATGTAGGGAAACTACGTGCGTAATCCGCCACAAACGTTAATGACTTGTCCATTAATGTAACTACTCATATCAGAAGCCAGAAAGAGGGCAACATCCGCTACTTCGTTGGGCTGACCATATCGCTGTAATGGTATAAGTTCAGCGAACTCCTCTTTTTTAGCATCATCGATCTCTTCTGTCATTTCTGTTTCTATAAAGCCCGGAGCAATAGCATTACAACGCACATTACGGGAAGCTAACTCTTGAGCCATCGATTTAGTAAACCCAATGACGCCGGCCTTCGAAGCTGCATAATTGGATTGCCCTGCATTACCGGATAAGCCCACTACTGAAGTAATGTTAATAATATTGCCTCCTCTTTGTTTAAGAAACAAACGCGATAAATGTTGGGAAGTATTGAAAACAGATTTGAGGTTATTTTCTATTACCTTATCCCATTGTTCTTCTTTCATGCGTAAAAGTAAATTATCGTCGGTCACCCCCGCATTATTTATTACAACATCCACCCCTTCAAAATCTTCCTGCAATTTTTTAATAAGATCTCCCGTGTCTTCATAAGAGGACGCATCGGATTGGTAACTTTTGACTTTTTCTGTCTCTTCAGATAATTTCTCTTCTAATGATTTAGCTTTATCTTTTGAAGAGCGATAAGTAAATGCTACTTGCGCTCCCTTTTCGGCAAATCGGGTAGCGATGGCTTTGCCGATTCCCCGGGAGGCACCTGTGATTAATACGGTTTGGCCTTTTATAGATTTCATGTTAAATTTGTTTGTTTCTTGTAAATTTACGTACTTTGGATGTGAGCAAAAAACGACCAAAGTTATGAAAAAAATTATAATTCTTTTAGTATGCGCCATTTCCCCCTGCTTCCTATGGGCCCAGGGGGGGCCGTATGTTGGTATTAAAGGCACCGGTGGTTTGTCTCCTATCTTTAACAAAAACTGGTGGAATATGCCAGAATTGAAATATAAAGCAGCTTTTAGTTGGGGAGTAGGGCCGAGTATTGGATATAACGCTGTTTATTATAATGTAGGTTATACTTTAGGGGGCTTCTATAAAACATATAAACAAAAATTTGAGATTAATCGTGGCTCCAATTTTGATAAAAAAGAAAAGGTTTCGCTCCAATTGAATTATTTGGATGTTCCTGTGATGTTACGCTTTCGACCGAGTGGCGATGAAAAGACCCGACAGATTACAATGGGAGGACCCTATTTTGAGATTGGCGTGCAACCTTCTATGATATTGGGAGTGCAGCATAAACACAAAGATACAACAGGCCAAATGATCAAAGACTTAATTACGGAAAAGGATGACTATGAAAAATATGATGTGGCGGCAATGCTTGGATTTGGTTTTCACCAGATCGGCACCAAAAAATGGTCGGTCACACATGGTTTGCGGTTATCTTATGCTTTTTTGGATGTGGTACGGGGCGATAAAGATATTTTAGGAGTGGAACGAATCAATGATGGACATTATAAGTGGGAACCCACCCGTTTAATCAATGTTAGCTATGTGTTGACCATTTATTATAAATGGCCGAAGATGGAATAACACTTTACCCCTTCTTTTAGTATCCGTATGACTATAGTAGAAATAAGCCTAATAAGGTAATGACCTTACCCCTTAGCATGGAATAGTGGAGCTAGTAAGAAATAAAAGAAGCAGGAAATTGAGCGGGGGAGCGAGTTATGGTTTAGGCGGTAGCTCCGGCCTCCTCAAGCGCTTCTTTCATATGTTTCCCGATATAAGCCGGTGACTCAACCACTTTGATGCCGCATTCATCTAATATTTTCATTTTTGCCTCGGCCGTATCTTCTTTACCACCTATGATAGCTCCGGCATGCCCCATTGTACGTCCAGGAGGAGCAGTTTGACCGGCTATAAAACCGACCACAGGTTTTGTGCCGTTTTCTTTGATCCAACGGGCCGCTTCAGCTTCCATACTACCCCCGATTTCTCCGATTAATATAATGCCTTCGGTACCACTGTCTTCCATCAGCAACTTGGTAATATCTAGCATAGAGGAGCCAACAATAGGGTCACCGCCAATACCGATACAAGTGGATTGGCCCAAGTCAACTTTTGTGACCTGGTCGACGGCTTCATAAGTGAGGGTACCGGAACGGGAAATAATTCCAATGGAACCTTGTTCGTGAATAAAGCCCGGCATAATACCTACTTTGGCTTGGCCTGGTGTGATAACGCCGGGACAGTTGGGCCCGATCAACCGGCAATCCTTGTCTTTTATGAAATGTTTGGCTTTCATCATATCCTGGACCGGGATACCTTCCGTAATGGTGATAATTGTTTCTATACCGGCATCAGCTGCTTCCATAATAGCATCAGCGGCAAAGGGAGGAGGAACAAATATTACCGAAACATCAGCGTCAGTTTCTTTTTTGGCTTTATTGACCGTGTTAAAAACCGGTAGTCCTAACTTCTCTTGCCCTCCTTTACCGGGGGTTACTCCTCCGACGACATTCGTACCGTAATCAATCATTTGCTGGGCGTGAAAGGATCCTTCTTCCCCCGTAATACCTTGCACTATAACTTTAGATTCGCTGTTTACTAATATACTCATGCGACCTTATTTTTTTAATGTTTTTAATATTGCAATAGCTAATTTAGCGATTATGTGTTAATTTTAAAAATGGAAAAGACAGAGTAACCTCGTCGACTAACGCATATTTCTCATTTTCTTTAAAAAATCTGAGGCGAACATAAAATCGTTGAGCTCTTTATTATCGCTTTCAATAACCTCTTCGTTGCTGCCTTGCCACCATTTTTGCTGGTTATGTAGGAAAACAATGTTGTTCCCGATCTCCATGACGGAGTTCATATCGTGCGTGTTAATAACAGTGGTGGTATGAAATTCCTGGGTTAGTTCTTGTATCAATCGGTCTATTACTATTGAGGTTTGGGGATCCAATCCGGAGTTGGGCTCGTCACAGAAAAGATATTTAGGGTTATGGACGATAGCCCGGGCGATGCCTACTCGTTTTTTCATCCCGCCACTGAGTTCGGCAGGGTAGAGATTATTAATACCACTCAAATTAACTCGATCTAAACAAAAATTGACCCGCTCCTTTTTTTCTTTATAGGTTCTTTCATAATCAAACATATCCAGGGGAAACTTTATATTTTCTTCTACCGTCATCGAATCAAATAAA
>CAZIGO010000132.1:0-6972 GCA_964538595.1 uncultured Chitinophagales bacterium
GGATAATTGTCTTTAAAACGCTTTTCCACTGCTATATAACCGGCTTTATTGAGTTTTTTTATTTGTACACTCAAATTTCCCGAGCTGGCCTCCGTTTGTTCTTTTAAGTAGTTGAAATCCGCATATTCTACACTCATCAGCAAGGACATAATAGCCAGCCGTAGCTCGTTTTGCAGTAATGGATCTAATTTATTGAGCGCTGCCATGTTGATGTTGTTTTCTTAACATATAACCAGGAATCAAGTATCCTAAAAAGATCGCTCCCCCGAATAAAAGCAGTTGAAAAATAGGAGGTACCCATATACAGGGGATAACCATTACCCAAAACACGATCCCCCCGCTTTTGACAATTTTTGAACGGAGGGTGCCTCCGGTGACAAAAGTAGCCCACCCGGTAATGGCCAATACAAAGGGGACCGGTGATATTTTTAAATAAATGGAAAAGAACAGGATATAAAGGAGCGCTACTACAAAACTGCCCCATAAATAACCCAGGAATTGATCGAGGTAACTCTTTACGCCTCTTTCTTTTTTCTGCTGAAAAGCCGTGATCATGCTCAGTATCCCTCCTAAGCCACATAGTATCGGCCAAGGGAGATAGGCGTATTTTGGATTGAACCACATAAATAAAGCGAAGTGCGACAAGCTGGAGATAATTAATATCCATCCCCAAAAGATGAATTGCCAACTATTATCCGCTACGTTTTGTTTAGCGGTAGCGATCATTTCATTGATTTTATCGAGTTGTTGGCGGTATTCTTGCTTTTTATCAGCCATAAAATTATATTTTAAGTTGTTTTGTTTGTTAACTAATTACAAATATAAAGTACTTTATATAATAAACCAAATTTTAAAGCCATTTTCTTATGTTTTAATTGAAATAAAATGGGGAAGCTATTGTATAAGAGTTATAACGTTATTCGATTGATATAATAGACGGTTACATAGAAGGTGAGGGATAAAATAAACCCTATATAAATGATGATAGAAATTACTTCCCTTTGAAGTTTGGGGAGCGTTTTTCTATGAAGGCCTGCATACCCTCTTCTTGATCTTCTGAGGCAAATAACAAATAGAAATTTTTGCGTTCAAACAAGAGTCCTTCTGATAATGTAGTTTCAAAAGCTTGATTAACCGATTCTTTGGCCTTTTTAAGCGCTACGGGGGAGTGCTGAACCACTTTTTTAGCTAAATTTACTGCTTCATCGAGGTACAACTCTACCGGCACTACTTTGTTAACCAACCCGTATTCCTTGGCCTCTTCAGCATCGAGGAATTCGCCGGTTAATACCATTTCCATGGCCTTAGCTTTACCGACAGCCCGGGTTAATCGCTGGGTGCCTCCGGCGCCTGGCATAACTCCGATTTTAATTTCCGGTTGCCCAAATTTGGCTTTTTCTGAAGCAATGATCATATCACATAGCATAGATAATTCACAACCGCCCCCTAAAGCAAAACCCGATACGGCAGCTATAATAGGCTTCTTCGTTCTTTTTATTTGATCCCAAATAGTAAACTGATCTACCTTATCCATTTCAATAGGAGATTTATCTACCATCTGCTTGATATCAGCGCCGGCGGCAAAGGCTTTTTGATTTCCGGTAATGATAATACAGCGGACCTCTTCGTTTTGATCGAGTTCTTGTAGAGCATTCATCAATTCTTCCATCAAAGCTAAATTGAGGGCATTGAGCACTTTAGGCCGGTTGAGTTGTATAAGTGCTATATGCTTGGCATAATTGGGCGTAACTTTGATGTTATCGTAACTCATGGTAATCGTCTTTGATTTAAAAATCTTTTGTGCTAAAATAATGAAATATAAATATAGGGAAGAAATAAGAAAGGAGCTATTTGCAAAATAAAAAAAGGATAAAACGTCGGTATAACGCTTTATCCTTTTTTAATGTATTTTGAATAGACGAGACTAGGCCTGGTTTCGGGCGAATATCCCCGCCATCGCTAAAGCTCCGGCCATAATCATAGTGTCTTTGAGTAATCCTTGCATCGCACTCATCCCTTGCTCAGCTACACTGGGCGCATGTATGCTTAGAATAAATATAAGTAACATCAAAGCTAACAGCAAGCTGGCCACTTTACCGAACTTGTTAATAATTATGGCCAAAGCGGCTAAGATATGAGCTGCTCCGGTTAAATAAACCCAAAAAGTTTCCGGGGGAAAAGGCACCATACCTGCCATTTGCCCCGCTTTCATAAAATGGGTTAAACCAAAAAATATAAGAGGAATACCAAATAATAACCGGGCAACGGTAGTAGTTAATAAGTTCATAAGTACTGCTTTTAATGATACAATAATGTTCATTAACAATATATTGTTCATATTCAAAAAATAAAAAAAATGATAAATTAAATTATCAACACTATGATGTTAAGACGATTTTATCTCAGCACCACGTTCTTTGAGATATTAAACAACCGTTAAAAGGAACTGACAGGACCTGGATATGCAAATGAATTTAAGAAGTCCATGATCCGTGCTGACGAGTTTTGGGTTAGGAAGCATTAATGATTAGCCTAAAATTAGGCCGTTGTTAAATTTGCTTCTTGGCAATCAGTTTATTTACCAGGAGACGATACCCTCCATACGTCAATAATCCAGATGTTGTTCCTAATAAAGCACCTACTGTTACGTCAACGGGGAAGTGAACACCGACGTAAACCTGGGCATAGGAAATGAGTGCTGCCCACAGTAACCCAAGGGGAAGTAGCCATTTCATCCAACGTCGCAACACCCCAATTAAAAAGACAGCTACGCCAAAGTGATTAGTAGCGTGAGAGGAAGGAAAGCTCCATTTCCCGCCACATTCGACTAATAGCCGTACTTGATCTTTAATAGCTGGTGTATGGCAAGGGCGGAGGCGTTCAACCGTCGGTTTGATCCAAGCACTGCTTAATTGATCTCCAATCCCTACGGTAATTAATAGAAAAACCACGGCTGCCGTTCCTTTCCATCTATAATTGATTACAAGAAAACTGATGATGAACAGGTATAAAGGCGCCCATATGTATTTATTACGCATCACCGGCAATATTGTGTCCAAAACAGCATGTTGTCCCGTTTTGTTAACAAGAAAGAACAGGGTGGTATCCCATTGCATTAAATTAGCTTCCATTGTTTTGTTTTTGGGCCAAAAGTATAAGACGTTCAGAATCATTTTCATCGAAAGGAGCTAAATTGTAATTACCAAACTTTTTATTGATCGTAAAGTTTACTTCTTTCATGTAACGCTTAAAATCTGATAAAGTTAACCGTTGAACCCGTTCCTGAAAATGATAAACTTGTCCTTTGTCAAACACTGTAATTTCTTTGATAATAAAATTTTGCGTTACCTGTCGTTCAATTTCAAAATCCACTTCACCGATAGATTGGTGTTCTTTTTCTTGAATCTCCGACGCTGCCCGTTTTACATTCATAAAATCTAAAATAAGTATCCCTTGTTGTTTTAACTCTTTATAAAAGGCATGGAGTGTTTGAATGTTGTCTTTTTCGGATTTAAAATAACCAAAACTGGTAAATAAGTTGAAGACGTAGTCGTAGTGGTTTTCTCTATAGGGATAACGCATATCAAAGACGTGGAAGGAAAGATGGGCATCCTCTTGCTGTTGAGCAATATTGATTTGACGCTCTGATAGATCGATACCTGTTACTTGGTATCCCTTATTACGTAAAAATATGGCATGGCGACCATTACCACAAGCTGCATCCAACATTCGAGCGTTTTGTGGAGGATCCAGGTGCGCCAGTAGATTGTTCATGAAATCGGCCGCTTCATCCATGTCTCGATGACGATAAAGCAGATGGTAGTAAGGGGATTCAAACCATTCTCGATACCAGGCCGTCGAAGTGTTCATACAAGAGTTTCTTTCAACAAATGTAACAAATTTTATAGCTCCATGGACAGTGTACAAGCAAGTAATGTGGATAATTTTTTGGTAAGGAAGCGCAACGCCGGTTATGCTTTTCCCGTCGTAATTAAAGAAAGCAAAAATAAATAATGGTTTTCCACACGAATTTTCCATGAAGATTCCTACTTTTGCAGAAGGATTAAAAGAGATAATATTTTGACTTTAATAAAATCTATATCAGGAATACGAGGAACAATAGGAGGTCATACAGGAGAAGCGTTGACTCCTGTCGATGTTTTACGGTTTACAGCCGGCTTCGGTAAATGGATTAATAAACAAGCTCAACAAACTTCTAAAGTTGTAGTAGGTCGGGACGCTCGCCCTTCGGGCGATATGTTTAACAGACTTGTGGTAAGTTCATTGCAGAGTTTGGGTATTGATGTAATTGATGTCGGAAGAGTGCCGACACCCACCGTCGAAATTGCAGTGGTGGAAGAAGAAGCGGCAGGAGGAATAGTGATTACTGCCAGCCATAATCCGAATCAATGGAATGCCTTAAAGTTCTTAAATGGAGAAGGTGAATTTATCAGTAAGGAAGATGCGGAACAGGTGTTGAAGTATGCAGAGGCCCGCTCCTTTGATTTTGTTCAAAACAGTTCATTAGGAAGTTATACAACTAATAATGCATCTATTCAGACCCACATAGAAAAGGTGATAGACTTACCGTTAGTGGATACGAAAGCCATTAAACAAAAAGATTTTAAAGTAGCTATAGATTGTATTAATTCAGTGGGTAGTTTTGCGCTTCCTCCCTTGCTTGAAAAATTAGGAGTAGAAGATATTTTAAAAGTAAATTGTGAACCCGACGGACAGTTTGCTCATAACCCGGAACCTTTACCGGAAAATCTTTCGGGATTAGTGGGGGAGGTGAATCGCTATGATGCTGATTTAGGTATCGTAGTAGATCCCGATGTTGATCGATTGGCTTTTGTTTGTGAGGATGGCACCATGTTCGGGGAAGAATATACGCTGGTGGCTGTGGCCGATTACATTTTACAGCACAAGAAGGGTGCTGTCGTCTCAAATGTTTCTTCTACCCGGGCTTTACAAGATATAACAGATAAAAGAGGGGGCACGTATCATGCCTCAGCTGTCGGAGAACTTAATGTGGTAGAAAAAATGAAAGAAGTTGATGCGATAATCGGAGGAGAAGGGAATGGAGGAGTAATTTATCCTGAACTCCATTATGGCCGGGATGCATTAGTGGGTATTGGGCTTTTTCTCTCTCACTTGGCTCATTTTGATAAAAATATTTCAGTACTCCGTAGTTCTTATCCCAAATACCATATGTTGAAAAGCAAAATTCCTTTAGACAATGGCATTGAGCCCGATAGTTTATTGGAAAAAGTTAAAAATATTTATAATGACAAGCCGATCAATACCGAAGATGGGGTAAAAATTTACTTTGATAAAGAATGGGTGCATTTACGCAAGTCCAATACGGAGCCTATTATACGCGTTTATGCAGAAGGAGAGTCTGAGACTACAGCTCAAAATTTAAGTAATAAATTGTTTAGTGATATTAAGTCTATTATTGCGGAAGAGCATAGTAATTAAGCTTTGAATCGATTACCCTATTACTCTTCTTAATGGTTTTCCTTGGCTAGTGCCTTTTCTATTTTAAGGATAATATTTTCACGATGATGACCGGTCGCTTTATCTGGTGTAGGAGTGCGGGTTATCATTTGTTTAATCCGCTTTAATTCGGCTTGAGCAGTAGAGCGGGCGATGTGATCATACGCTGCCCGGTGCTTCCCGGGGGTGAAAATGTTGATCAATCGAATGACATATTCATGCTGTAGATTACGTCGAACAGAGGATACACTTCGGTTTAAATCAGCTTTAAAAATGGCATTGGTCAACTCTGTCATGTATTGTGAAACGAGATAGCGGTTGCCATATAAGGTAGTGTTGGTCATACGGCGTAAGGTACGGGCATGAAGCAATTGGTTGAGTACTTTTTGTTGAATATGGAGTAATCGTTCGTGTACTTTGGGATCGGGTGGATTCCCGAAAAAATTAAATCCCCGCCGTTCGGGTTGGAGGTAATGAAGGAGGGAGTGGGGCAGTTCAAAAGCATCCGGCTGGAAAGCATACGTTTCTAAATACTGGAGCGCTTTTCTTTGTTTCGATCGGGCAATGGGTTGATAAGGTTGTTCTGCCCGGGGTTGACCGGCCATAGCATATTCGGTATGAACACCGCCCACATAGCGGGATATAATCGCCAATTGTTCTGCATATAAGGCGGTAAGAATGAGAAAGGCATCTCGTAACTTATGGTAAGATTTGCCCGGTTGGATAAAGCGATCTTGCAAACTATCAAAAGTAGCATGGATCAAATCCAATCGGTCGACAGCATACTCCATTGGCTGGTCCGACATATCATCAGTCATAGCGCGGGGATCAAGACCGTAGCCGGGAAAGCTCATAGCTTGAGCATCATTGGCATAAGCCAATTCTGAGCGGGTAGATTGGCGTAACAGACTGTCTAACTTCTTTTTTCGTTCGGCAGAATCCTGGAAGGGCGTATAACCGTATTCAATAGCCCAGCGGTCATAAGGACCGGGGGATTTATCATAAAATTGTCCCTGTGATTCGCCCGGGGGTGCAAAATTGATAGCAGGGTACTCCATGACAGAACCGGTTAACCCCTCTTGTTCGGTTATGTCTTCATTATGTATTTCATCGATAGGGTGGAGCGTACTGGCTTTGAAATTGTGGGTTAAACCCAACGTATGCCCGACTTCGTGTAATACAAGTCGATATATATTTTGCTTTATAAATTCCGTTTTTGATATAGAATTGAGCATACCCGCTGATTTAAGCGTGTAACCAAACAATAATTCGCGGTGCATGTGTTGACTAAAATTGCAGAACTTGCCTTTCTTATTTAATTGAAAGGACTTTGCTGATTGGAGACCTGCTTTTTCAAATACTTGCGCTTGATGAAGACGCGCTGAAATAGCAGCAAATTCAAGCATAATATCGGCTCCTAATATCTGGCCGGTGCGCGGATGAGCAAAATGGGGGCCATATCCTCCAAGGGGG
>CAZIGO010000133.1:0-6905 GCA_964538595.1 uncultured Chitinophagales bacterium
ACCTGAGTTGGGTAAGACGATGCCCAAGTTGAAAGTAGTAGAGCGTGACTATACCAAAATTTATCAGAAGTATATCACACTGGGCCCAAATATTAAAGAAGGAGTTGGGGCGCATGGTATACATTATAAACCGGACGATATGTATGAGGAGATGGTTGAAAACCCTCATATCCCTAATGAAAAATGGAATGGGGAGCAGATGCCTTCTATAAAAGAAGATGAGGATGCCGCTGATGCGGTATTGCAGCTCTCTTCGTTGACTAATGGGGAGTTGACAGTACGAGCTTATGAGGATGCGGAAGAGAAAACAGGGCTTTCCTTGAAAGATTTGGGTAAAGGAAATGAGGATGTGCGTATGACCTATAAGGACCTGCAAGCCCAGCCTCATCGGTACAACACTTCACCGGTATGGTCGGGTATTATGAAAGAAGGACGAGCTTATGCTCCTTTTACTTATAATGTCGAGCGATTGGTGCCGTGGCGTACCCTTACCGGTCGACAACAATTTTATCATGATCACGAATGGTACCAGGCTTTTGGGGAACATTTACCCACATACAAACCTTCTCCCCGGCCGGAGGCTTATGGTGACCTGAAAGAGTCGGTCAAAAAAGGCACAGGAAAGATGTTTAATTGTTTAACGCCGCATGGAAAGTGGCACATTCACTCCACTTATATGGAAAACCTACGTATGCTTACGTTGTCACGGGGAGTGGAACCCTGTTGGATAAATGAAGAAGATGCTTTTGAACTGGGAATAGAAGATAACGATTGGGTAGAGGTACATAATGATCATGGGGTATTTTGTACACGAGCCGCAGTGAGCACACGTATTCCACGTGGAGTGGTTATTGTGTATCACGTGCCTGAACGAACAGTCTCAATACCGAAGTCACAAGTGCGTAATAATAAACGGGCCGGGGGGCATAACAGTTTTACCCGTACACGCCTGAAACCCAACTTATTGGCCGGCGGGTATGGACAGTTTAGCTATCACTTTAATTACTGGGGACCCACTGGTGTAAACCGTGATACGCATGTCTTTGTACGTAAAATGGATAAAGTGGAATTTTAAAGAATTTTAGGATACACAAAAACGCATAATTATGGATGTACGTGCTCAAACTGCAATGGTCTTTCATTTAGATAAGTGCATAGGTTGTCACACTTGTACGATCGCTTGTAAAAATTTGTGGACTGACCGGAAGGGAGCAGAATATATGTGGTGGAATAATGTGGAGACGAAACCCGGGACAGGCTATCCCACTAAATGGGAAGACCAGGATATTTATAAGGGAGGATGGGAAAAGAAAAAGAAAAATGGCCAGATTAGTCTTAAAGGTGCTGGCCGGCTCAAAGGACTATTGAATATTTTCCATAATCCTAATCTACCTTCCCTCGACGATTATTATGAGCCGTGGACCTATCAGTATGACAACTTGATCGAGGCCGAGGAAGGGGATGATCAACCCACAGCTCGCCCAGTTTCTTTGATCACTGGGAAACCGATAGATATTAAAGCCGGGCCGAACTGGGATGATGATTTGGGAGGAACACCGGATTATGCTCGGCAGGACCCTAATATGAGCGACCTGTCACCCGGGGAACAAGAAGCTATGTTCCAGCTTGATCAAATGTCCTTCTTTTATCTTCCCCGTATTTGTAACCATTGCCTCAATCCTGCTTGTGTGGCTTCATGTCCGGCAGGTGCTATCTATAAACGGGGAGAAGATGGGATCGTTCTCATCAATCAAGAACGGTGTCGGGCGTGGCGGATGTGTGTGACAGCTTGTCCCTATAAAAAAACCTATTTTAATTGGAATACCGGGAAATCTGAAAAGTGTATCCTCTGTTTTCCCCGGTTAGAAGCTGGTGAAGCTCCGGCCTGTATGCATTCTTGTGTGGGACGGATCCGTTACCTGGGCGTCGTCCTCTATGATGCAGATCGTATTGAAGAAGCCGCCGCCGCTGAAGATGAAGAGCTTGTCGAACGCCAACGCGATATCTTGTTAGATCCTTACGATCCCCAGGTAATTCGCAAAGCTAAGCGCGATGGCGTTCATGATTCAACGATTAAGGCGGCTCAAGATTCGCCGGTGTGGAAGTTTGTAAAAGAGTGGAAGATAGCGCTGCCGTTGCATCCTGAATATCGAACGTTGCCTATGTTGTTCTATGTGCCCCCCATGTTGCCGGTTATGGCTACAATGGGTGAAGATGTCGGTGAAGAACAGCGAGACAAAATGGATGACCGGGCCAATAAATGGGTGCAAGCCCTTTACAATACAACTACCCGGGAATTCTTTCATAAAGTAGAACAGTCGCGCGTACCGCTGGAGTATATGGCGAGCCTGTTCAGTGGAGGTGATACGAGTAAAGTAAAAAGAGTACTGAAAAAGGAAATGGCCGTCCGTATCTATCGGCGCTATGTTACGGTCGGGGATATTGATAAATCGAAGGCTCATAAAGCGCTGCAAGAAGTAGGGCTTGATGAAGAAACGGCCGAAGCAATATATCAGTTGACTTCCTTGGCCAGCTTTGAGGAACGGTTCGTTATACCACCGGCTCATCGAGAGGAGGCTGATGAATTACTTGAGCATACTGCTGATAAAAAAGGAAATCAAGGTTTTGGCTTTACAGCACAGCCAGCACGCGGGGCATAGTTTTTTTGCATATTGATAAAAATGAAATGTTATGCAGTATCAACATTACAATGATATAGCCAATATCTTTAAGTTCCCGGACCAAAATTATCCGGAAGCGGTAACCACCTGCCAGCAATTTATGTCCGACCATTATCCGGAGGCAGCAGATATTTTGTTACCGTTTACTGAATTTGTCACTAAGGCCGATTATCCGCAAATTGAAAAACTCTTTATTCGAACGTTTGATGTGCAACCACTCTGTTGTTTGGATGTCGGCTATATTTTATTCGGTGAAGACTACAAACGAGGAAAACTCATGTCCAACTTGAATCGGGAGTTAAACGAGGCAGGACTGGATAATGAAAATGAGTTAGCCGATCATTTGCCCAACGTCCTTAAGCTCATCCCCGGTTTAACGGATACCGAAACCCGCGAAGAATTGGTGGGATATATATTGTTACCCGCGCTCGAGAAAATGGTGGCCTCGTTCCAAACCGCCAAGATCAAGAAAAAAGAAAAAATATATCGTAAGTATCATAAAACGATACTGAATAAATCAGATCATTATGCCCTGATTTATAAAAAGCCGTTGCAAGCTTTGCACAAAGTATTAGTCACCGATTTCCCCGATGTGCCCGTTTTCGAGGACAGTGTACAAACCGACTTTGTAAAATCCGTACAGACGGAAATGCGTAATGAAGAAAGTGAAAAATAAAAATTCAAGCTTATGATGACCGCTATAGATACCATACTGCTGATCGTTTTACCTTACTTGGCTTTGTTCGTATTTATTGGGGGGACGATTTATCGTCACCAGACTAACCCCTTTTCTGTATCGTCGTATTCTTCCGAATTTTTAGAGGGAAGAAAGTTGTTTTGGGGAACCATCCCTTTTCACTGGGGACTGCTTTTCTTGTTCTTTGGTCATCTTATTGCTTTTCTCTTTCCTGATGGTGTTTTGGCTTGGAACAGCCATCCTTGGCGCTTATTGATACTGGAAATTTCTGCCTTTGCTTTTGGTATTTGCGTCTTGTTCGGGCTCATCAACTTAATCCGGCGCCGCTTAACGCAGCCACGAATTCGGGTAGTTACTTCCAACATGGATATTGTTATATATGTGGTCCTGTTGGCCCAGGTTATATTGGGGCTTTGGACCGCTTATGGTTATCGCTGGGGGTCGTCTTGGTTTGCTGCTGTATTGACCCCTTACTTATGGTCCATCTTTAAGTTTTCACCGGATATCAGTGCAGTTAGTGCTATGCCGTGGGTGATAAAGCTCCATATCGTCGGGGCTTACCTGTTGATATTATTATTCCCGTTCAGTCGCCTGATGCATGTATTGGTGGTACCCATAAAATATTTGTGGCGCCCTTATCAAAAAGTGGTTTGGTATTGGGATAGAAAGTGGGTGCGTCAACCGGGTAAAGGTTATTTCGAGAAGCCCAAAGCGAAAAATAACTAATAGGTCTTGTCTAGCTCCTCTTTTCTCTCATAAGGGGGAACTGTTTTATTGGTTTTTACCTTTGCCCGTTTCTTCAGATATATCATAAAAGCGGGTATTCTCAATCATAGGGGAGGGGGCTCGCCCCTTCTACTTTTAAAACAACGACTTCTAAAACTGTTAAAGTCGCGAAAATGTATCCCTATGATTGATTTGACTTTTTGTTATCCTTCGAATGCCAATGAAAAAACCGGCACTGAGTTATTGTATAGTCCATTAGCCCTCTCTTATATGGCAAGCCATACCCCGGATTACTATAATAAAAAACTGGTCGATGAGTACGTAGGTGAACCGATGGACCCGGATCATATCCAATCGGATTTAGTAGCTATGTCGCCCTTAACTCCGGGAGTGACGAGAGCCTATAAATTAGCCGATCGACTCAGGGAACGCGGAATAACCTGTGTCATCGGGGGAGCCCATGCGTCTGCATTACCGCAAGAAGCGCTTCAGCATTTTGATGCTGTCATTATCGGAGAAGGCGAAACCCCTTGGCAAGAGTTTTTAGAAGACTTTGAAAAGGGGGATATCAACAAAACCTATTTTGGTCCTATGAATGTTCCGCTCGATGATCTCCATCCCCCTGACCGGGATTTTATCCATCCGAATTACGATTTTCCATCAGTGCTCACTTCACGAGGTTGCCCCTACCACTGTTCGTTCTGTTACTTAACCGTTTACCGGAAGAAATCCTTCCGTATGATGCCTCACGATACTATTATGGCAGATTTAGAACGGGTCAAAGATAATTTTGCTATTATTTTTACCGATGAAAACTTCATGGGGTATACAGAGGAAACGGTAGAAAATCGCAAAATATTGCTCGAAAAGATGATCCGCCGAGATGACTTTAACTTCTATTGGGGTTGTCAAACGACCGCTAAACTATCAAAAGAACCGGAGTTGATGGATTTGATGTACCGGGCCGGTTGCCGGGCTGTGTTTATCGGTTTTGAATCATTAGATCAAGATAGTTTGCAAGAGGTTAATAAGCAACATAATATTGGAATGAATTATAAAGAAGCTGTAGAAAAGATTCATGACCATAATATAGCGGTCATTGCTTCTACCATACTGGGCATGGATTCCCATAAAAAGAACTACCACAAAAAATTACTCAAGGACTTGAAAGAGATTAAGGCTGATTATGCCCGCGTGTTTTTGATGGGGGCTTGGCCAGGGACTCCATTATATAAAAAATTAGAAGAAGAAGGTCGGGTCGGTGACAACTGGGATCAGTTTCGGCAGGATACTCCGAATATCGAATTTAAACATTATACGCATGAAGAAATTGTGAAAGCCCGCAAAGAGGTGATGGATGGTTTCTTTAGTTTTACCCACATTTTGAGAATTATAGGTCGGTGGTTGTTTAGAGATCGCACATTAATAGGGGTCTTCTTACGTATGATGTGGCGTATGATGTTTTCTGAACGAATACGGTACAATCGAGCATTGGAGTTTGCCCAAAATGAAGGAGAACAGCAAAAAGAAATACAAAAATTCAGTAAGAAAAAACCGTGGGCTATACAATTGGCAAAGGTTAACGACAAGCAGGAAGCTTATAAAATCAATCAAAAGTATCAAAAAGAAGGGTGGACTACTTATGTGGCGCAACAGTCAACTGAAAATTCCGATACCAAAATATTTGCTGTACTTTATACAGCGAAAAAGAAATTGGGTAAAGCTCGAAAACTAAAGCATGAGTTAGAAGAAGAGAACAATTTATCGGATTTAGAGGTCGTGAATTATTCTCAATTTTATGCTGCACCATTAGGGAAAACAGGGAGTTGACAGAGCGAAAAAGCGATTAGAAGCGTATGTCGATTTTTTTATGGTAAAGCAGTAACAAACTCATCCATTTAAAAAATAGAAGAAGAGCAACATATTCGCGGTCTTCTATTTTTTAATCCGAGCGATTTTTCTCATAACTCTCAGCTCATCACCCGGCTGGATAAAGTTTCTTTAAACCGCAGACTTGTCCCGGTTTTAGTAAAATATCTTTTTCCCGGGTGTAAAAATTCGCAAGGGTACTTGAAAAAAACTGTGGGTAAGTGTTAAATTTTAGCTGGCTTATGATCCTGAGAAGGTTATTAAAGAAAGCCGATAATTATATACGAGAACCGATCAATGCCTTTACTCACGGATTAGGGATAGTAGGGGCGATAATGGGACTTTATTTTTTACTGCATTCCGCGAAACAGGAGGGGGATGTATATCGCTTAATAGCTTTTTGGATATTTGGCGGGAGTATGTTGTTACTTTATACAGTAAGTACTCTATATCATGCTGTTCAAGGCTCATCCACTTTACTTCGTTATTTACGTATTTTAGATCATACTATGATTAATATTCTTATAGCAGGGACGTATACCCCGGTTTGTTTGATCGTTTTATCCGGTTATTGGAAATGGGGGTTTTTCGGAACGATTTGGGGATTGGCTTTAATCGGTATTGCAAAAGATATCTTTTGGCTTGATCGGCCTCGCTGGTTTTCAGTCCTCTTTTATGTTTGTATGGGTTGGTTGGCAATAATTATTCTTCCGACCCTTATCAGGCGTCTACCGCTACCTTTTATTATATGGTTGTTCGTCGGGGGTGGGGCGTATTCTGTGGGGGCGCTGATTTATGCTATCAAGCGTCCGAACCCGAAACCCTATTTTGGTTTTCATGAAATTTGGCATGTGTTAGTATTGATCGGGACTTTTAGTCATTACTGGGCTTTTTATCAGTTTCTAACCGTCTATTCCTGAAGGGCCATCGTC
>CAZIGO010000134.1:0-6630 GCA_964538595.1 uncultured Chitinophagales bacterium
AACACCTCACCATCATGGGTGGAAACCATATCGGCAATTTGTTTTTTGACGGCTGATACCATAACGATGCAATTTTCTAATGAAGCGTAGTGGCGCATCGTCAATATGTTATCATCAAAATTTAGATCTACGATCAAATCATATCGTTGTAATATAGGATGAGTTTCAATTACTTCTTCTACGTTAGTAAACTCTTCTACTTCATGTTTTCCCGGTATAATGTTGGAAAATTCTTGTCGTCGATATTGCTCTCCGAGTAATAGTATCTCCATATATTATATCTCTTTCGGGTTATTTTTATATTTAAGCATTACAGGAAAATACGGTGAAAATACAAAAAGTTAACAACATGGATAAACGAATAGTCGAAACTTCTCAAGCGCCAGCTCCCATTGGAGCCTATAACCAAGCAGTTTGGGGAAATAACACATTATATATATCGGGGCAAATAGCTATCAATCCTCAAAATAATGAACTGGTACAAGAAGACCTTCGAACAGAGACGCAACAGGTCATGGACAATATAGCAGCTATATTGAATGAGGCGGGACTCGATTTTTCCCACCTTGTGAAATGCTCTATTTTCTTGAAGCATATAGAGGATTTTAAAACAGTTAATGAAATATATGCGACTCATTTTGATGAAGAAACCGCCCCAGCGCGAGAAGCTGTTGAGGTGGAGCAATTGCCAAAAGGGGCCCGCGTTGAAATATCAGGTATAGCTATCGCTTAACGGGGGAAAATAGTGAGCTTCCCTTTTTGTAAAACTTGCTGTCGGTTAGAGATGGTATATAAGTGTAAGCCCCGATAATGGGAAGGTAGAGAAATAGACAAATCAGGAGAAGAAGACCCGGAAATTCTTTGTTGGTATATCGTTTTACCTACTAAATTTTGGAGAGTTATTGTAACAGGGTTTTTGTAAGGTGGAGATAGTTGTATTTGTAATTCTTCTCCTTGCACAAGGGGATTCGGGTAAAGGTGGACCCTAAATTGTCCCTTTTGGGAAGGCGAAAGGTCCGTACTAGTGTCTTTTTTGATGACAATCTGAGAGTGTGATTTAACCGGGCACTGGTTGATTTTTCCTAATAGCGTAATATCAAATACGCCAAAGCTATCAAAATAGTGTTGGTAACTAGAAGTGTTGGAAGCTACTGTATCCCCATTGATTAACCAGTGAGTGGCTATATTGGCCGTATCATTAAAGCTGGCCCAAGCGGGAAGATTCGTAGAATCGGTATATAATGTATCATCGGTTTGCGTAAAAGTTTTTCCGTTTTTGAAGATATTATATTGATATTGCACACAATTGATAGGGTCAATACCTGAAGTGGTGGGGTCTTTGTTGATATCCAAATCATATATACCGGGAGCATCCATCGGTTCGGCAACTCTTAAAAAAGCAGATAAAGAAGAAACACTGTCTTCTGCGAAACATCGGGTATCGGCACCGGGGCGTTTAGCACCCTGTAAGGCAGCCATTAGTTTATCTGCAAGAGGACCGGGGGTATTTTTAAATTGTTGTTCCATATCCTGTATAACAGTGGAATCCAAAAGTATATTTCCTTGTATGGCATAGTTATAGCCCGCTATGTGTCCTTTCCAATCATCTGCATTGCTGCCCGTAAAGGCAGCAGACCGGGGTTGTCCCGTCGGGTTAAAATCTACAACCCCGTATTGTCGATAACTGGAATCGTAGAAAACACACGGATCGTCATTCTCCTCTATCCAAGCTATTATTTTTTGAGGAGAAACCCTTTCCTTCATTAAGGAATCCGCATTTTGCTGGTTGTTTTCACAATAAAATGCCTGGGTATGAATAGCCCCGGTATCGGGGTGAATAGAGCTAATAATAATGGCATTATCAATACATGAAGCCCCGGCACTGCCTACCTCATGAGTGGCTGTGTCTACAGCTACTATGGAGAAGGTGTGTTGAGCTTCCACCGGCATGACCCATAAATGAAGTAAACTGAGGAAGAGGGAAAGGTAAATTTGATGAGTCAAAACTCTCTTCAAATTAATGGGGTTTTAAGTATTTAATTATTTATAATAAGATAGTGTTATTTTGAGAATTGTCAAAATATAAGGCCAGCTTTTATACCTATATAATAAGTTACCCAGTCATTAAATTGAATTTGTGTGAGCGAATTGATACGATTTTGCTTTGTTTGAGTTAATATATTAGCAGGGCCTATTGTGTTTTTTTTACGGGTATTAAAATGGGAAGTTTTTAAGTAGTTGGAATACAAACTTCTTCTATAATATAATTCTATAAAGCATTGTCGATGCGGTGCTAAGGGAAATCGTTTTCCTACCCCTAATTCGAATTGGAGATCGTCCGGTAAGGCAGTTGTGGAACGCCGGGGAAAGTAATGAGACTTTTCTTGCAGCGTCTCCCCTTGTTGGGTGATTTCCCTCGCCTTATATTTAAGGCTTAAGGATTGAGTGAGGGGCTTTTGTATAATAATTCCGCTTCTAAGATATCCTTTTATATCCTGTATACTAAAGTTATGAATTATACTGATGGGTAAATTGATATTAATAGTGTACAACCAAACTTGAGATTGCTGTAATTGTTGGGTGCTGTCAGAGCCAATGATATTCGTTTGTTTAAATAAGAGACTGTTTTTTTCTCGCTGTATATTAATTCCAGCGTGTAGCGTAACGGTGGGGATAGGGGTGTAAGAAATAAAGCCGGTTATACCGAAGAAATTGCCTGGTCGATGTTGTAGTTCTAATTCAGTAAGGCTTTCTTCTTCTCTAAGCCGTTGATCAAAATAAGTGTTAATAGCGTTTTGGTTATATATCCCTTTAATTCCAACATCCGTATTCAGCCCCCACTTTATCTGTTGTGCTTGGATAGTAGTAGCGAATATTCCTCCAATAAGAGAGAGGGTTATAAATAGACGAGTCATTCCTTTATATTTTTTTTAATAACGAGGGTTTGAGCTACTTTGTTATAGTCGATATAGGAGCTGTTATTTAACAAGGGTTTCATCTTTTTCTAATTGGCGATAATGCGTCAGGAGATTTTGAGGAGTATTGGTTGAAGGGGACAAAGCAGTGAACACTTGAAGGAGGTGGGCGCTTTCTTTTTGCAAAGAAGATAAGGAATAGTATTCCTCTTGGCCAAAATAACAGTATTTAAGCACTTTCATACCATTGAACCATTGGAAAAACCGTTGTTCAAATGTTTGAGGGTGGGCGGTATTCGCTTGTATCTCCTGTATGCGGCTTATAAAATTTTGTTTTTTCAAGAATGCTTGTAATGCGGGAGTTAAGGTGTTTAAGAATTGGTGGAGCTGTTGGGGAGTTTGGTGATGAAGTGGCGTAACATGAGAGAATAGGGAGCGGAGATCCTTGAATTGTTGGAGGGGATAGGTGTAATAAGTCTTTTTATCTTTTTCCACCCACTCTGTTATAGCTTTTCCGGTACCATAGGGTACTCGCTGTGAAAGACGGGCTTTGGGGTATACGGTGGTTCCGGTGATTTCTACAAAATCTCCTAACGGGAAAATCTTATGTAAAAAATAAAAATCTTCGCCTCCTTTATTTTTATTCATTCCCCCCTGCTTGGCATAAACGGGAGCTTTAACTCCCATACAAGATCCGATAGTATGATAGGCGTAAGGAAATCCGGCATAGGCCAATGCTTGTTTATAGTATCGCAAAAAGAGTTCATAGTTAGTGATGGCTTGCCTAACCTCTTTTTTTAGAGAAGAGGAGAGGGGATGCTCAAAATAAATATTGCATCCGTTCAGCTGCGGTTGAAAAATAAACTCTTTTTCTAACACAGAGAAGTAGTTGGGGGCCACTTGACAGTCGGCGTCTAATGAAATAATGGCCCCCTCCGGCTGATCAGCCGCTATAAATCGATGAAGTGCTTCATCCATCCCTATTTTTCGAGCCAAACCAGGCCCCGCATCTTTAGGTGTTAAGTCATCGGAATAAATCACATGAAAATGCAATTGCTCCTGAGGATGATGATGAATCCACTCCTGGGTTTCCTTATAAGTAGCCCAATTGCGTTGTTTGACAGTGGGAGGTGCATCACTTGTACAATTAATATGAATGATAACTTCGCCCGGCAAAGTAGGAGGTGTACAATGAGAGAGGGATTGGAGGGTCGTTATTAGATCGGGTTCATTGTAGCAGGGAATAACTACCACAAAGGCTAATCGATCGGGAGGTGAAGGTTGGATACGGGGGGGAGCCGCATCAAACCGCTCAAAATAGTTAGTAAGGTAAAAAGAAGGGCTTTTCATGAATAATGATAGTTATTTGTTGAGAAACAACTATTTGTTATTACTTTCTATTCTTTGTCTATTCTATTACAACTTGTGAAATGATTCTTTATGGCTCTCAATCAATTGCTGATCTTTAAGTTTATGGGTATATAATTAGATAGGATGCTTTTACAATAGCTAAGGGGCGAGCCGCACCAACTCCCATTGTTGTTGATCATTTTGATAAAATAACAAACGGTCGTGCAAGCGATTGGGCCGTCCCTGCCAAAATTCAATACGATGAGGCAGCACTTCATATCCTCCCCAATAATCGGGGCAGGGCACTTCTTCTCCCTTATATTTTTCTTCTGTTTCTTGAAAAGATTGTTCAAGCTCTTTGCGACTGTTAATAGTACGACTTTGTGGAGAAGCTAGGGCACCGATTTGGCTGCCTCTGGGGCGTTGCTGGAAGTATTGGGCAGAGGCTCGATGAGACATCTTTTGAGCTTTGCCTTCTATACGCACTTGTCGTTCTAACTGTACCCAAAAAAAAGTGAGAGCAACGGAAGGGTTCTCATTCAGTTGTTTCGCTTTTCTACTTTGGTAATTGGTGTAGAATAGGAAACGTCCATCATCAATACCTTTGAGTAACATAACACGGGAGGAAGGGTTCCCTTGTTTATCGGCAGTGCCCACTAACATCGCATTCGGCATAGGAAGCTCGGCATCTACCGCTTCCTCCATCCATTTTTCAAATTGTTGTATCGGGTCTTCTTCAATACTTCCCTTATCCAGTGCCGTCAAGGTATATTCCTCTCGGATATCAGCCAATTCTTGTTTCGTGCGCGACATGGAATAACCGTTTTCTTTGATAAAGATAGCGATTTTTCGTCGACTTCGATAATGGCGATTACTGGGTATTGTGTACAATATGGTAGATTATATTTTTAACGTATTATAACCTCATCCCGTGGACGATATTAAAATGAGCGGTTTTTCTGTTATTTTATAAAGGACTACTTGTTTTATATTTTGTTTTTAAAGGGAATTTTTTTGTACTCTCATTTTTTCATTTAAAGGAAAATATTATGCAAACTTGTTGGGTATATATGACTACAAGAAATAAACAAGAAGCTGAAAAAATAGGCAGTGCTTTAATTGAGGATAACTTGGCAGCTTGCGTTAATATTATAGAAGGGATGCAGTCGATGTTTTGGTGGAAAGGGGAAGTACAAAGTGATGAAGAAACGATACTGATCGCTAAGACAAAAGAGGAAATCATGGACAAGTTGGAAGATAAGGTGAAAGCATTGCACAGTGATGATTGTCCTTGTATCGTTGGACTCCCCATCCAGTGTGGGAATAATGAGTTTATCAGCTGGATACATGAAGAAACAAAATAACACAATATGGTGCAGTTGTATGTTAATATCCAGTATCCCACGGACCCGGCGTGGATAGATGTGGTTTTTGATGACTTTGAGTCTTTTTTGCAAGATCATGCAAACTGTGAGCGGAAGGCAGCAGCTATGGCCATGAGTTTTGTGGCTAAGTACCCGGATCGCGAAAAAATTATTGATCCCCTTGTCGACTTAGCCCGGGAAGAGCTTCAACATTTTCAAGAAGTATTTCGTCTCATGCAAGAGCGAGGGATTCCTTTACAACATAAATTTCAGGAGGACCGCTATGTTAATAAGTTGTTAAAATTATGTCGGCATGGTAAAGCTGAACGTTTTTTGGATCGCTTATTAATAGCCTCGGCCGTGGAAACAAGAGGGGCAGAGCGTTTTAAAATTGTCTATAAACATTTGAAAGATAAAGAGCTTAAGACTTTCTATCATAAGTTATGGGCTGATGATGCCAAACACAGTAACTTGTTTGTGGAATGGGCGCTGCAATATTTTGATAAGTCTGAGGTTTATGATAGATTGGAATATATAATGAAAGAGGAAGGAAATATCATTAAACAATTGGAACTTATCCCTGCTATGCATTGATTTTTTTTAAAAAGGACCGCTTATGACAAAACTTAAAGAATTAGACAAAGGACAACTTCTTATTTCAGAACCTTTTCTGTTGGACCCAAACTTCAAACGAACAGTGGTTTTTTTATGCGAGCATACAAATGAAGGTTCCCTGGGTTTTGTATTAAACCGATCTCTGGATATCAAATTGTCGGAAATTGTTAAAGGTTTCCCTGAATTCGAAGCGCCGGTATTTTACGGGGGGCCGGTACAACCCAACACGCTCCATTTTCTTCATCGCAAAGGAGATTTGATTGAAGGCAGTCTACAAATAACAGATAATATTTTTTGGGGGGGTAACTTTGAAGAATTAAAGCTTGTTATTGATCAAAATTTGATAGCCCCCAGTGATTTTCGATTTTTTATGGGATATTCAGGAT
>CAZIGO010000135.1:0-6612 GCA_964538595.1 uncultured Chitinophagales bacterium
AGGGAAAGGGGGATGCAAGGGATCGCTACAATTGATATATGGGAATCCTTTTATGATAGAAAAGGGTTTGATGCTAATTTTAGACAAACCGGGCTGTTTGTAAACAATCGAGAAGTGGTAGCGTTAACGCTCAAAGTACATAAATCATTTAATGAACATTGGGGCGCAATACTTGCCGCGGCCGGCGGTTACCCGGCTTATCATATGCCGACCGGCATTGTGGTGATGGGCAATGTGTATTATCAATGGAATTAGAGGAGAAACGATAATTATGAGACAAAATTGATAAAAATTAGCAAGTTTATACTGCACCTTGTATATTAAAGCTATGTCATTTAAGAAACCCGACCCTTCTTTTTTCAAAGAGCAAGTGCCCCAATATTTACAAAAATTAAAACCCGACACCTCCCCGCAATGGGGTTGTTTAACGCCCCAAGCCATGGTCGAACATGTCGTGGGGAGTTGGCGAATAAGTAATGGAAAAGCGTCGGTAAGCTGTCAAACACCCCCCGACCAACTAAAACAATACCGCCAATTTCTGTTTAGTGAAGCGTCTTTTGAAAAAAATACGAAGAACCCTATCATGCCTGAAGATCGTCCCCCATCATTACGTAAGCCCAATCTCCAGGCTGCCAAAAAACAATTATTGAAAGAAATCGATGATTTTTTTGATTACTTCGATCAACACCCTGGCGCTGAACCCGTCCACCCTATTTTCGGGGCGCTGGATAAAAGAGGGTGGTTAGTTTTTCAATACAAGCATATGTGGCATCATTTCAAGCAATTTCAGCTTATAGATTGAATCAATATACTGGCCTCATTTTTATATAATTATGTTCAAAGACGGGCACTGAGTGTTTTTTGCAGCGATTCTTGTTCGGTCTTGTCAATTTTGATCGTCACCTCTCGCTGTCCTTCCAACTTTATGGGCCGGGTGCCCAAATAAGTGACCTTACCATCAGCACTAATAGCGACCAGCTTGCCCCGCCATGTTTGAGGTAGCCCGGTAAACATGAAATAACCGCCGCCCTGGTAGCCCTGGGCGCGCATAACGGAGTTAATACTGTTAAAGACTAAAAACACGTTAGTGTGCCGGTTAACTGGCCCTTCGATCTTTACTAACAGATCTTGTTTCTGTTCTTCAATATTATAAAACTCATCACAATTGATCCATCCCAAGTTATTGACTTGAAACGCGTTAGCCGTAAAAGAATCGACTTTATTGGCTGCTATTTGTTGTCGACGTCGCTGAATAATCCTATCCCGTATATCATTTAATCGGACAAGGCGACGGGCTTTTTGTGATGACATATTATGCCGTTTTATCAAGCGCTTACGTGCCTCCGCATCATTTCCGGAAAAGTCATATTGGTCAAGCGGAACAGGCTCCCCTTTTTGTCGTTTCATATGTTTCAAATAGAGGTTACGGAGCAACCACCACTTTTTATTTCGGTTCTTTTTATCATAGTTGCAAGTGAGGGTTAAATAGTTGACCGCTGATTGATCCGCCATAAACAGAGGTTCGCCGAAATGGCTTTTATAAAATTGCAAAATCTCATCCTTTTTCTTAGGCAGTCGATCCATCATCTTCCACCGGCGTTCAAACTCGCGGGTCCATAACAACGAACCCTGGTAGGCGGTGTCGGATAAATGAAACGTACCGACAATATCGTCATCCTCCTCGTCTATCGGGTGATTGTCAGGGAGTTGCAGTACTTTCCAGGGTAAGGAGAAGACCCATCGACTTTGTGTGGTATCGGCTTGCCAGGTAAAGTTGCCGCGCTGGTTTTGAGTACCGTTAAATAAGCGCATTCCCGGACTGGGGTCAGGCGAATTAAACTCTACATATATCGATTTATTATCCTGAAGTTCAAGCGATTGCCCATTAGCTGTAGCATTCATATAAAGCGATCCTCCCGTTTTTAGCATGCGTCCTTGTGCCATCGTGGGCTTATTTGCCATCACCATGGAAGATTTGTTATACAACTCTCGATAGGTAAAAGTAATTGGTCCCTGCACAGATTTACCGGCGGAATTAACAAAGGCGTGGGCCGGTATAGAAATCAACGTGCCCTGGGGGCCTAAAAAAGTAGTGTCACTACTTCCGTGAAAGGTAACGGTCTGCCCTACCTCATCATCCTCATAAAAGGAAGCAATTGTCGGGCGATAGGAAGAGGGCGTTTTGTTGGCTTCCGTTGGGGAAGTGAGGGAAGAGGCATTATCGTCACGATCCGTCCCATTCATTTTCTCGAGCGGGTCACAAGCGAGGGTATCAAATTGACAGTTCTCCTCCCGAAAGTTGCCGCAAAACGTTGTATCCTCCCCAGTAAATGCCTGATCGGGAGGAGTATGAAAAGCAAAAGAGTTTTGTTGGTTGTATTGATGATCATTTACCGTATTACTCCCACCAAAATACAACAGCGGGCTAGCAATGCTTATAAAGATCACGACCGATAAAAAACGAGATGAAACGTACTTCATTTATTTGGATTTTGTTTATTTGTACGCAAAAAATTTGAAAAATGTTACGTATTAGCTATATTTATTAAATTAGCCAATAATAATAAGCATTAGAAACATGACATCTTCCTGGTTAATACTAACTATCGCTATATTGCTTCTTTTATCCTACTGTATAGGAACGCGGTATTTTTACCGCCGTTATCATCATATTTTGCTACTTCCCGGTCTACTGTGGGGAGTGTGGTTTTCCTATGAATACTTTTGGATAAAACCCTGGGCGGAAGAAGCCATCGTTCCTATACGGGTTGACTTAGTAGTTATTATGCCCACTTTACTCTTTACCGTAATTTTGCAAGTCTTATTATTAGGATGGATATATTTTAAATCCGGTACTTCTCCATAAAAAACACGATAAAATAACCACTTACTCGCTGTTATCGGAAGAAAATCACCGGACAGCATTAATATTGCATTAACGCATCTTAACTCCCATCACGCATATATCATCAATTTGTTCTTCATCATTGGCGGCCATCCATTCTTCGATCGTTTGTTGCAGTTGCTCTTTCTGTACCTCCATTGTTTCATCTTTGATAGATAGGAGGGTCTTTTTAAATCGTTTGTACATAAATTTTTTCCCTTTTGGCCCCCCGAATTGGTCGGGATAACCATCACTGAACATATATAAATGTGAAGAAGCCGGTAGTTGTATTTTGTGATTGGTAAAGGATTCGGGAGACGGGGTATAACTGATCGGTTGTTTATCCGGGGGAATCTCAAAAAGTTGACCAGCCGAGCCTTTTTTTCCGCTTTTCGGAGAAGACGGGAATGTTTTAACATTACTGGTGGAGCAACGGATTGTTTCGTCAGCAATAATATATAAAGGATTATTGGCACCGGCCCACTGTGCCTCTCTTATAGTTAGGTTCAACCGCAGTAATGAGATATCCATCCCGTCTCGTATACGCATATGGCCCTCCGTTACTTGCTCATCTTCTCCCAATTCTTTAACAAAACGGTGACGCAATCGATTTAATATGTGAGCGGGGGTAAGCTGTCGTGTGGTAGAGGTAATCTCATTCAGAAAGGCTGTCCCTAACATGGTCAAGAACCCTCCTGGCACACCGTGTCCCGTACAATCAGCGACGGCGACATACCATTCTTCCCCTTTCTTTACCCCCCAGTAAAAATCACCGCTCACCGTAGCTTGGGGTTGGAGTAACACAAAATGCGGCGGAAGATTGGCGGTTACATACTCTTCTTCCTTTAATAAAGCATCCTGGATACGTTTAGCGTAATTGATACTGGAAGTAATCTCACGGTTTCGTTGATCAACTAATTTTTTCTGCTGCTCGATAATATTGCGTTGCCGGCGCGTAATCCGGTAGCGGTTATATAAAATACCGGCAAAAATGAGTACTAATAGTAATCCCCCTCCGGCACTGTATAACAGATATCGTTGTCGTTGCATCTCATATTGATGGTGTAGTTGTTGAGCACGTAATTCCTTAGCATGTCTTAGACTGTCCTTGAGTTGTTTTTTCTGCCACTGGTAACGGGCTTCCAACCGGCCTATTTTCTTTTGTTTTGAATCATTGTAAATACTGTCTTTATGGGAGAGATATTTTTCATGCCACGCCAGGGACTGGGAAGATCGGCCTAATTGTTTAAATACCTGGTAGGCTCCCTTGGCGGCTTCTTGTTGTTGTTTTAACGCTCCCACACGGTCGGCCCGTCGATAGGCTTCTTCATAAAGCTGGGCAGCTTCGCGGTACTGTTCTTTCAACGTTTGAACGCGGGCCATCCCCATAATACTGAAAACGAGGGCCCGTTTCATGCCTATTTCTTTAAAGATGTTATAGGCTTTACGATGATATCGATGAGCGGTGGTCAATAAATTACGATACGGCAACGGCCGGGAGTGAGACTGTTCGTTCAATTTCGTGTTGTTCGCTCCGCTATCTTGCTCATAAGCCTTCGTATATAGTTTGCCTAAATTGACATAAGACAGGCCCATCCCTCTTTTAAAACTGTGGCGTGACAATAAGTTGAGCGACATTTGGTAATAATGATGGGATTGGGGAAAATTGTTTTGGGCCATATAGACATTTGCTATACTTCCATAGCTAAAAGCTATCCCAAGGGAATCACCGACTTTCTTTTTTAGTTTTAATGATTTCTCATAATAATCGAGAGCTTTCCGGTAATTCGATTGCGCTTTATAGACAACTCCAATGTTATTATAACTTCGTGCTATCCCCTCTTTATTACCAATAGCCTTTTTTATTTTCAATGATTGCAAATAATATTCCAATGCCATCGGATAACGGGAAAGTCGATAGTAAACGCCGGCCATATTGCCGTAAACATCACCTTCCCCGTGGCGGTAGTCTATTTTAGCAAATATCCGGCGGGCCCTCTTAAATTCATCCAACGCCTTCGTATAATCAGCTCGATTTTCATGGATGATCCCCAAATTATTGTGGGCACTGCCTATGCCGTTACTATCCGACAGCTGTTTTTCCATGTGTAAGTATTTTTGAAAATAGTGCGTAGCGGAATCATAATGGGCTTGTTTTTTGTGAAAAACAGCCAGGTTGTATATAGCATCCGATCGCCCGATCGGATAATCAATTTGTCCTGCCAGTTTTAAAGCCTTTTGGGCATAAGATTTGGAAGTGGTATAGTCAATATTGCGATAGACATCAGCAAGTTGATTTAACAAGTGGCAACGTTGGGTATCGTGTCGCGCTGATTGGTAAGCCGACTGTAACGAATCGGCTTGCTGCTTAGGGGAAGTCTTCCCTACTGCCCCCTTCCCAGTCATTAGTAGCAGTAATAACAACACCACCGGGAATTTTAGAAATATCTTTTTTATTAAAGTTCTGCTATAGTGAAAGTTCATGATGGAGTGTATTCGCTGTTTTCCCGTCTGCATTTCCCTGCTCTATCACAGGAAGTATCTCAAAATATATGTTTCCTGATAATATTTAAAACATTTTTTTGATTATTTGTTATGATCGACTCCCTATTCTACTGTTTACTTTTACAAACTTCCCGTCGTTCTATGAGGCTCCTTCTTATAAAGATTAGTGAATGGTATCACAGGGCGGATTATTTATAACTGAAAGAGCGAAACGATAAACATAACGAAGGAAACAAGGGCGATCAACCCGGCACTTACGGCAATAATAGTGGCACCGAGGCTGGTGCCGAAGGCGGCGATGAGGCCCAACCATAAACTCCAGGGAACCAGGGCGATCCAACCGATAGTGACCCCGGCCTTGGCCCATCCCATTCCTTTGAAAAGGTCGGGCTGATTGTTAATTTGCTTTTTTCCTACATAAGAAAAAGCTAACCCTATTATAGCCGATACACCGAAGAGGAACAGACCGAGCAAACTAAAAATAAATCCGACCAGTGCCATCGAATTGGTCTGTTTATTTTCCGGGGGGACGTTAACGGGATTAGGAGAACGGATCGGTGAAAAGCGGGAAATAGTAGTATTTTCCAAGGTATCTTGGGTGGCTTGGGTTAGCGGCGGAGAAAGAGAAGGAGTGGAACGGGTTTCCGGGTAAGTAATCACCTGCGGTATTTGAATAGCTTGTGACGAGGGAAAAGAACGCGGAGATATGGAGTTGACCGCAGAAATAGCACTAACTTGTTGATTATTTCCCGGGGAAGCAGAATTCGAATGACTTGATGATAGAGGGGACCATTCGACATAATAGCCCGGCCGGTGATGGCGTTGCATTATACTGGCATCAGTATAAATGTTGTGGGAGGTTTGACATCCATAAAAAATGGACATGACACCGATCATCCCTATTGTTACCTGTAAAAAGCGAAACATGAGTCGATTATTAAGTTTACAGGGCGGGAATTTAACCTTTTGCTTTTACTTATTCAAATCGTTATTTAAGTCCAAAGCAAGGTGAGAAGCATTTAATATAGCTTATACCCTCACAAAAAATTATACATATCGATGGATCACGGGAACTATTTAGGAGAAGGGACCCGGCTCTGCTCTCAAATGATCTCCCCCACCTTTGTGATTGGCTTAATAAGGACAGGATCTTATTTATACAGTGTGCAAAAAATAGGGGGCCTGCCCCCTACTTTGATATACAATAAAATGCCCCCCCTTAT
>CAZIGO010000136.1:0-280 GCA_964538595.1 uncultured Chitinophagales bacterium
GCGTATAATCTTTATTCACCAATATGGGAAGGGAAAGTTTATTTTGGATAAATGCACTTAACAGATTCCCTCCAATACCGGAGCCTCCCAAACCGGCAATTACAATTTTATTAAACAATGAAGGGTCGGCTTGAGTAGATAGGTCGGCTTGCTGACCAATCTTGATAGCTTCTTCTATCTGCTGGGGAAAAGTTTTAATTAATTGCTCCATTTTTGAAAATGTTTTTATTAAATTTTGCTCAAAATTAATAAATATGGATGAAAAGTATGGGTTGGGAAC
>CAZIGO010000136.1:290-3417 GCA_964538595.1 uncultured Chitinophagales bacterium
CAAAGGGGGAACGGTTAGCCCGGCGATACTTAAAAAAAAGGAATTATAAAATCGAAGCCACTAATCGGAAAGCTTCTCCCGGTGAGCTGGACATCGTAGCCTTAAAGGAACAATGTTTAATTTTTGTGGAAGTAAAGACGCGCCAAAATACTGATTTTGGCTATCCTGAGGAAGCGGTAGGGGAGCGAAAACAGTCGCATATTGCAGAAACGGCAGAAATATTTATTGATGAGTACCGTTATGATTGTGAAATTCGATTTGATATATTAGCAATTGTCTGGAAACAGTCGGGTTCTCCGCAAATTACCCACTTTAAGGATGCTTTCTTCCCTTATGCTTAGGTTACTGTCCATTGATTTAATTTTCGGTTGATAAAATGATACAATATTTTTTTATTCATTATAGGAAACGTTATTTTTGGTGTAAAACAGATGATTATGACTGAACAAGACTTACAAGATGTGCGCGATCGATTAGTGGACTTAAACCGGTATCTTTAACCTGCCTGAAAAGCGAAATGATCTAAAAGAGTTACAACGGAAAACGGCAGCTCCTGATTTATGGGATGATCCTGACGAGGCAAAGCGGTTATTAAAAAAAATGGAGCGCTTGAAAGAATGGATCAAGGCCTATGAAAAGACAGAAGAGGCCGTAAAGGAGTTAGAAGCAATGTATGAGTTTTTTGAAGAGGGCAGTATTGATGAGAAAGAATTGAAAGAGCCCTATAATAAGGCTATACAGGCAATAGAGAAGCTGGAATTTTATTGTTCCTTTGATAGCGAAGATGATGTGCGGGATGCGGTACTCACTATTAATAGTGGAGCAGGAGGAACGGAAAGTCAGGATTGGGCCCAAATACTATCGCGTATGTATAAAAAATGGGCAGAAAATCAGGGCTTTAATATTAAAGTGGTAGACCGCCAGGAAGGTGAAACAGCCGGTATAACTTCAATGACTTTGGAAATTCAAGGTGATTACGCTTATGGCTATTTGAAAGGGGAGTCGGGCGTTCATCGGCTGGTGCGTATTTCCCCCTTTGATGCTAATAGCCGTCGACATACCTCCTTTGCTTCTGTCTTTGTATATCCGTTGGTAGATGATGATATTGAGATCCACGTTAATGAAAGTAATATCGAATGGGATACCTTCCGAGCGTCGGGAGCAGGAGGACAACATGTGAATAGAACGGAAACAGCAGTAAGATTGAATCATATACCTCTGGCATTTCCGTAGAATGCCAACAGGAACGGTCGCAAGCTCAAAATAAACGGAAAGCGATGCAATTGCTTAAATCAAGGTTGTATGAAAGAGAGCTCCAAAAAAGAGAAAAAGAAAAAGAGAAACAAGAGAGTAAAAAAAGGAAAATTGAATGGGGGTCCCAGATCCGAAATTATGTGCTACACCCTTATCAGATGGTGAAGGACTTACGTACAGAGCATGAAACCGGGGATGTGGAGGCAGTACTCAATGGTGAGATAGATGAGTTTTTACGAGCCTACCTTATGAGTAAACTTGATAAAAGCCATAAATAAATAATATAAACAATAATATTTATGCGTTTTGCTTTCGTATCTGCTTCTATTATAATGCTTGTTATCATTGCTGGATTTGGATACTTCTGGCCCTCAGCATGGTGGAGTTTAGTGATAATAGGCCCTGTCATTTTAATGGGGGTCTATGATATGTTTCAAAAAAGCCATTCTATCCTCCGTATTTTTCCTTTCATTGGTCGGGCGCGTTGGTGGATGGAAAGTCTTCGCCCTAAAGTATATCAATATTTTATCGAGTCGGATATTGAAGGTCGTCCTATTCCCCGTAACACAAGGAGCTTAGTTTATCAGCGAGCAAAGAAAGTATTGGATACCAATCCCTTTGGCACTCAGCATGACATTTACGATAAAGAATACGAATGGATGAATCATTCGATTACTCCTTGTGATTTATCAGAATTAGTTGAGGATCCCCGGGTAAAGATCGGCGGGCCGGATTGTGAACAGCCTTATCATGCCAGTATTTTTAATATATCGGCTATGAGTTACGGATCATTGAGTCCTAATGCAATATTGGCGTTAAACGGAGGAGCAGAATTGGGCAATTTCGCTCACAATACCGGTGAAGGGGGAATTAGCCCCTATCATACAAAATTTAATGGCGATTTGATTTGGCAAATCGGTACCGGATACTTTGGGTGTCGTACCAAGGAAGGTCGCTTTGATCCGGATAAATTTAAATACAAGGCGAATTGGGATCAGGTAAAAATGATAGAACTCAAACTCTCCCAAGGAGCAAAACCCGGCCATGGAGGTATTTTACCTGCTAAAAAGAATACACCCGATATAGCGGCTACCCGTGATATTGAACCTTATCAAGATGTGTTGTCTCCTCCCTATCATAAAGAGTTTCAAACTCCTATAGAGATGCTTGAGTTTATCCAGAAAATGCGGGAGTTGGCCCAGGGTAAACCAGTGGGTATAAAACTTTGTTTGGGTAGTAAATGTGAGTTTTTATCATTATGCAAAGCGATGTATCAAACGGAAATTATGCCGGATTTTATAACGGTAGACGGGGGAGAAGGTGGTACAGGAGCCGCACCCTTGGAATTCTCCGATTCGGTAGGGATGCCCTTACGAGATGGCTTAAGCTATGTTTTTGATGCCTTAATTGGTTTTGGTATAAAGCGACATATCAAGTTGATCGCTAGTGGTAAGATTTTTTCTGGCTTTGATATTGTCCGTAATATGGCATTGGAAGCTGATTTGTGTTATAGTGCGCGGGGGATGATGTTGGCCCTGGGTTGTATACAAGCACTTGAATGCAATATGAATACATGTCCGACAGGAGTGGCTACTCAAAAACCTGATCACTACCAAGGATTAGTGGTTTCCGATAAGAAAAGAAGAGTGGCTAATTATCATGATGAAACGATTGACAGTGTTCGTGAACTCATAGCTGCAGCAGGTTTAAAAGATCCTGAGAACTTGCATAGAGGACATATCTACCGCCGTATTAGTCCTAACGAAGTACAACGCTTTGATGAAGCTTATCCTTATGTGCTCCTCGGTTGTTTAGAAGAACCGCCTTATCCTGATATGTTTAAACGGGATATGGCTAACTCCCGGGCCGAATC
>CAZIGO010000136.1:3427-6569 GCA_964538595.1 uncultured Chitinophagales bacterium
GTACCATTGGTGCAGTAAGTCCTTTCTATGGGCTCTTAACAGAGAAAGCTTAGAAATATTAAGAAGAAGCGGGTTTCAAACTCAAATCTATAATGGGGGCGGAGTGGGTAATCGCTCCGACAGAGATATATTCTACCCCCGTTTTTGCATAAGAGTAAATATTTTCTAAAGTAATATTGCCAGAGGCCTCTGTAGCACAGTAGTTATCAATAAGCTCGACGGCTTCCTTTAAGTTGGATGGGGAAAAGTTGTCGATTAAAATCCGCTGGACGGGGGGAGCTTCGAAAACTTTGTTTATTTCTTCAAAATTACGGGCTTCTATAATTATAGGGAGATTTTTTCCGTGTTGATGAAGGTAAGAGTGTACAGCTTTTATTGCTTCTATAATGCCCCCACAATAATCGATATGGTTATCTTTGATCATGATAACATCATATAAGCCCATCCGGTGATTTTCGCCACCACCGATTTTTACGGCCCACTTTTCAAAATATCTAAAAGAGGGAGTAGTTTTACGGGTGTCGAGAAGAGTAGCGCCGGTATTTTGGATTTCTTTCACATAGCGGTGAGTAAGCGTAGCAATACCACTCATCCGTTGCATAAAGTTTAGTACCAGTCGTTCGGCCTGTAAGATACTGGTCGTTGCACCTTCTACTTCTAATATTGATTGACCTTCCCTGATGGGCGTCCCCTCCTTTTTATGAGGGGTAACGGAAAGATCGGGATCGATTTTATGAAAAACCCATTGAGCAGCTTCTATTCCGGCAATAATACCTTCCTCCTGGGCAATGAGTTGGGCGCGATTTTGTGCGGTAGCGTCTATACATGCTGCCGTGGTATGATCAGCTTCACCAATATCTTCTTCAATAGCAGATGAAATAAACGAGTGTATAGCAGCAGGTATGTTATTGGGGCTCAAAACGTAGTTCTTCGATCACTTTTTCTCCTTGCTCTCCCTTAATATAAATATATGTGCGAAACTTTTTACCCCCATTTGTTTGAAGAGAACCAATAGCATATTTAGCCCCTTCTCTTGAAGTGCCCTTATGGATTAACTTAAAACTGGTCGGGGGAGTTTTTTTAAAAAAGTCCCGCAGTACTTGTTCGGCTTGTTTTTTGCTGTATGTGGCCTCCTCTCCACTGATTTTAATATCAATATTATTCCCTAAAAATGTTGAGAGTTCTTGCGCACTACCTGTTTTAATAGCAGACCCGATGTTTTCTAGCAAGTCCGGTTGAGTGTTAGAAGCCACGGAAGTAAAGAAGGGAGCACAGGTTAATCCCACAATGAAAAGGGATAAAGCGTGAGCGGTAATATGTCTTTTTACGAATTTCATTTTTTCTAAAGTAAGCATAATGATATTAAAATCAAAATTATGGATATTTGCACGAGCAAAATAGTATATTTGTGTCCTATGTCTAAAAAAGTATTACTGATTATTATGGACGGATGGGCGCATTCCCATCACACGGAAAGCAATGCAATTTATCACGCAGAAACTCCTTTTGTTGACAGCCTTTACGAAAACTACCCCAATACCGAACTGATTACCCATAGTGGTAATGTAGGGTTGCCCGAAGGCCAAATGGGTAATTCTGAAGTCGGCCATATGAATATTGGGGCCGGCCGGGTGGTTTATCAACAAATCGTACGTATCAATCAGGCTATTCAAGGAGGCAGTATAAAAAAGAAGGAAGCTTTGCAAGAAGCTATTGAGTATGCAAAAGAAAATGATAAACCGGTACACTTAATGGGATTAGTGTCGGATGGAGGGGTTCACTCTCATATTGATCATCTGACAGGGTTGTGTGATATTATGGAAGATAGCGAAATACCGGAATATTATATCCATGCTTTTACAGATGGCCGCGATACTGACCCTTATAGTGGAGTGGATCATATTGAAGAAGTTCAAAAACATTTAAAAAACTCCAATGGCAAATTGGCCTCCTTGGTGGGTCGATATTATGCAATGGATCGTGATGAACGTTGGAAGCGTACCAAAAAAGCCTATGATTTACTGACTAAAGGGAAAGGAGAAAAAGTAGAGGATATTATAAAAGGTATGGAAGCTTCTTATGAAAGCGAAGTGAGTGATGAATTTATAAAGCCTATTGTTAAAGTAGATGACGACGGGAAACCTGTTGCTACTATTGAGGAAGATGATGTGGTTATTTGTTTCAACTTTCGTACCGATCGATGTCGCCAAATTACAGAGGCTTTAACGCAGAAAGGCTTTTCTAAACAAAAAATGAAACCCCTCTCCCTTCATTTTGTTACCATGACGGAATACGATAAAAATTTTGAGGGTATCAACGTAATTATGGATCAACCTGATCTAAAGGATACATTGGGAGAGATATTAGCTGACGCTGATAAGAAGCAGATACGCATCGCCGAAACAGAAAAGTACCCTCACGTCACCTATTTCTTTTCCGGTCGTCGGGAAGAAGAATTTAAAGGGGAAGAGCGTATAATGATCGATTCACCGAAAGTAGCTACCTATGATCAAAAACCGGAAATGAGTGCTTTTGAAGTTCGGGATGCTATTATAAAAGCCTTAAAAAAGAAAAAAAAGCCAGACTTTGTTTGTCTGAATTTTGCTAACCCTGATATGGTCGGGCATACGGGAGACTTCAAAGCTACAGTTAAAGCTGTAGAAACCGTTGATCAGTGTACAAAGGCAGTAGTCGAAGAAGCATTGGACAACGGTTATACTTGTTTGGTAACTTCAGATCATGGAAATGCTGATTTTATGATCAATGATGATGAAACGCCGAACACTGCCCATACGAAAAACCCGGTTCCTCTCTTTCTTATCGACAAAGAAGATGAGTATGACCTCCATTATGGAAAACTCGGAGACTTAGCTCCTACTATCCTCACCCTTATGGAAATGGATATCCCAGAAAGAATGACAGGGCGCGTATTAATTTAATGATAATGATGAAATTATTACTTCGCTCATTGCGGTGGGGAATAGCTATCGTTGTCCTGTTTTTGATTTCCTGCTTGTCCAGTCCTAAAGAAGAGTTACCAAAAGATCGTTATTTTGATATAGACCAGTATATAGAACAAGAAATCACTCATTGGGATTCACTCCAACCCCCTGTTGTGAAGCGAGCTGTATTGAACGGGAAA
>CAZIGO010000137.1:0-1062 GCA_964538595.1 uncultured Chitinophagales bacterium
TAATATACCCAGTGAAATGAGAAATAAGGTAAGATGAGAACGCCATTTTTCTACTGACATAGGATGTATAACTTAAGGATTTTTTTAAAACCCTGAAAGTGCGCCACAGAAGTATAAAAGAAAGCGGGTAGGGGTTACTGGTTTAATTTTCTATTTAAAAGTTTCTTCAATTGCTTTACACTTAACTGTTTAGCGATGATCTTTTTATTCTCATCCAATAGATAGATTTTGGGAGTAGACTGAATATCATAAACACTACGGAAGCGATAATTAAAATTAGGATCGTGGACATTGATCCAATTCAGATCGTGCTTATTTATAAACTTTTTCCACTTTTTAGTGTTGGGCTGGGTGTTAGCCGCATACACTACTACTCCTTTGTCTTGTACTTTTTCGTAATATTTATCCAATTTGGGAATTGCGTCTTTACAGTGACTACATCCGGGATCCCAAAAACAGAGGATTGTATATTTGGCATTCAACTCATGGAGCGCATGGTGAGTTTTATTAGAATCAGGAAGAATGATATTAGGAGCTTTTTTGCCCACCAATGTGGGTTTTAATGTACGGGCCCGGTTCCGCAAACGACTAAGTGTGGATGAATCGGCCCAATAGGCTTTACCCTTATTATAGTAGTTCTCTACTAAATGCACAAACACTTTGTCCATGCCCATAATTTTGGAACGGGAATAAGTGTTAAGTAAATAAACCAAACTGTATTTAAATATTTCTTTGTCAGCAGAAGCCTTATCGAGTACATAGTCGGCAGCTTTTATAACCGAATCGGGTTGTTGAGCGGTCAACTGCTTCATATACATTTTGAGTTTTTTATGATAAACCGGTGATCGAAGTAACCGGGCATCGGAAAAATCAATGTTGTCGAAATAATGGTTTTTATAATAGCGGTATTGGAAGTTAGAATCCGGTTGACCCGCTGGTGGTTCATCGGGTACTTGGGGATCTTGCATAGCCGTAAAAATAGAGGCCATCATCGTATTTTTATGTTCTTGAGCAAAATTCTTACGATAGGCTTTAATAGTACTATCAATTTTCTGCAAACGG
>CAZIGO010000137.1:1072-3631 GCA_964538595.1 uncultured Chitinophagales bacterium
CATCTTTCGACGTAGTTGTTTAGCATTGCTTTGATAATTATTGACGAAACGGAGATAGTCGAAAAAATACTTATTCTCCTTTGAACCTTTGATATTCATGTTTTTAACTAGCGCTCCCTTTTTGGTCTTTAAGGTAAAATGTTGATCATTATTGATGAGGAATTCGAAATATTTTTTACCGGGTAAGACGAATAAATAAATTCCCCGGTCTAACGTATCAGCCCCTTCAAATACACATACACCATTACTATTTATCCGGGAAGTATCAGCCATATATTTTTTGTTCCCGTAGTAGAAAGCTAAGTGGCAACTGGTATCTTGATACCCTTTCACTTTTACTTTAATCTTGTGGCCTTTATCTCCAAAGGCAAACAATGGGAAAATCAATAAGCTTAGGCAAATGAAAAATTTAGTTGAATATGTCATGTACGATACAATTTGACTGTAAATTTACGATAGATTTTGTTGATTTATGAATGAATTTATTACCATACTAATTGAAGATATGGTGTATGGACAACAGATTTTTTAAAATTTTCAAACTAAAAATAATCAACAGACGTTGTATTTTAAAACAGGTGGTATTAAAAAAACAAAAAATATTATGAGACACTACGCAAGAGGAAATATCCTTTTGATTTTACTGATAGCAGGGTTGGTATTTACAGCTTGCAGTCAACATAACGACCACCAATTTGAAGTGAACAAGACCAAAGCGCAGTGGAAGAAAGAATTAACAAAAAAAGAGTTCCGTGTAACGCGTCAAAAAGGTACTGAACGCGCGTACAGTGGAAAATATTGGAATCACTATGAAGCGGGGACGTATCATTGTGTTTGTTGTCATAACCCGCTATTTCCGTCAGAAGCGAAATTTAAATCGGGTACCGGGTGGCCCAGTTTTTATAAGGCGGTAAAGAAAGAAAATATTATTGAAGGCTCAGATCAACATCGCACGGAAGTACTATGTGCTAAGTGTGGTGCTCACTTGGGACATGTCTTTAATGATGGCCCTGATCCCACGGGGCTGCGGTATTGTATTAATTCTGTAGCTTTAGAGTTTGAAGCTCAATAACAGACGTCGTACCAATTGTGCTCCCCTATAGTACACTATTGAGCAGTAGTAACCTCGTTCATGTATTCCGAGGTGGTGTGGAATGTCAGGTCCGGATAGTCTTGACGGGCCATTTTAAGCAACCATTCTGATTCAGCCAAAAATACCGGTTTGTCGTCTTTATCGTAGGCAATATATGGTGATTTACGACGACAAAACTCCTCCAGCTGTTCTTCATTATCGGAAGTCACCCAAAGTGCTTTATAAAAATTTAAGGGGTCGAAATGGCATTTAGCCCCGTATTCGTGAGTTAGGCGATACTTGATCACTTCAAACTGAAGTTTACCGACAGTGCCCACGATCTTTCGGTTACCCGGTTCTTGCGTAAAGAGTTGGGCCACGCCTTCCTCGGTTAATTGTTGAATGCCCTTATCCAGCTGTTTATGTTTGAGGGGTTCATCATTGATCAGCTCTTTAAATATTTCCGGGGAAAAGTTGGGAATACCTCGATACATAAATGACTCTCCTTCAGTGAGGGTATCGCCGATCTGGAACTTCCCCTTATCGTGTAAGCCAATAACATCCCCGGGGTAGGCTTCTTCTATTGTTTCTTTGTTACTGGCCATAAAACTGGAAGGACTACTAAAGCGATAATCTTTATCCAACCGAACGTGCTTATAAAATTTATTTCGTGCAAATTTCCCGGAACAAATACGTAAAAAGGCGATACGATCGCGATGATTGGGGTCAATATTAGCATGTATTTTAAAAACGAACCCACTGAAATCTTTTTCATGGGGCTTGACTGTCCGCTGGTTCGTTGGACGAGGAACGGGGGCAGGAGCCATATCAATGAATGTATCTAATAATTCTTTGACGCCAAAATTGTTGAGTGCACTTCCAAAAAAGACAGGAGCCACTTTACCTTGCAAATAGCGGTCTTGATCCACCGGGTCGTATACGCCTTCGATCAACTCTACATCTTCTCGTAGAGTGGGCGCTTGATCTTCCAAATATTCATCCAGGCGAGGATCATCGAGGTCTTTTATAGTAACAGCTTCTGCAGATTCATCCGTGGATTTGCGCTGGAAAAGTTTTAGTTCATTTTTATACAAGTTGTAAACACCTTTAAAATTGCGTCCCATCCCAATGGGCCAGCTCAAGGGGCGTACCTCGATGTCCAGTTTTTTTTCAAGTTCATCAACCAAGTCGTAACGGTCTTTCCCTTCCCGGTCCAGTTTGTTTATAAAGATCATAACAGGAGTGTTACGCATACGACACACCTCCATGAGATTTTCTGTTTGTTCCTCCACACCACGTACACAATCGACCACTAAAATAACACTGTCCACAGCAGAGAGAGTACGATAAGTGTCTTCGGCGAAATCCTTGTGCCCCGGGGTGTCTAAAATGTTAACCAACCGGTCTTGATATTCAAAGGCCATAACTGAAGTAGCGACAGAGATACCCCGCTGCCGTTCAATCTCCATAAAATCTGAAGTAGTTTT
>CAZIGO010000137.1:3641-5144 GCA_964538595.1 uncultured Chitinophagales bacterium
TGATGAATAGCGCCCCCAAACAGTAAAAACTTTTCTGTTAATGTAGTTTTGCCGGCATCTGGGTGACTAATAATAGCAAATGTCCGGCGCCGCTCTATCGCTTCTTCTAAGCTTTTTTCTCCTTGTTTTCCCATATTTAGGTCATTTATAACAGTAACGAAACCTCTAAAATTCACGAAGATAAGAAAAAATGTAGGTGTCCTCCATGTTCTTGATCCTTTAATCTAAGGATGACTGGGAGAACAGAAAAGTAGAAGTGAGAAGTTATTACTTTTGACTCATTGGTGTAATAGCATTAATGATGAAGTGATATAATTCCTTCTTTCGCTGGGTGATGAAGCGATCATATTCACGTCCTTCCTTTTGCAATAATTTTTTGATAAGAGGTTCAGCAATATAGGGATAAGTGATTAGTGCTAATATATTTACAAATAATTGGTCGGGATGCATAAAATAGACATTCCCTTTATTGATTTCTTCATGAATTTGATCGAAAAAATACTCCAGGTTTTCATCATAAGAAATTCTCCCGTTGATTAAAAGCATTGATGACGAAATATGCCACTTTAGGTTCTTCTTCTAATAACTTGAAGTACCGATCTATTACTGTTTCTATTTTTTCTTGCAGGGTGAGTTTACGGTGACCTAAAATATTCGTAATAATAGGTAAAAATTGTTCTATTGAATCATTTAATACCGATTGATACAGTCGTTCTTTGCTACGGAAATAGTAGTGTAGCATAGCTTTATTGAGTCCGGCTTTATGGGCTATTTCATGAGTACGGGCCCCTGATAATCCTTTTTGATAAAATATAGTTTTAGCAGCATTAAGTATCCGTTGTTCTGTAGCTGTTAAAGTAGTGGACATAATAAAACATTGATTTTAGAAACGGCGCTGGATCTTTTTTTTGCGAGTCCCTTGATAATTAATAACGTAAATAAAATGCCAATAATTTACAAATCACCACGCAGTGCTTTCCTTTAAACTATGAATGTTATAAATACAAATGTATTGTTCGGTATTTATAAACTGATTGTAAAATAAATCACTCGATTTTAGAAATTAAGAAATTATTTAAAATTTTAATAATAAATAAACAATAAACTGAACGGAACAAAAAATTGTAATTGAGTTACGAAGGGTGCCAGGCGTATTATTGGTGAATCATTAATTTACGGGTTATTGTTTGTTGGGGGGTTGTGATTTTTACAAAATAGAGTCCGGGGCTCGCTTCGTTCATTGAAAACTTTTTATGCCATGAAGTGGTAGCGGAGTGTATCGTAGTTTGATAAAGAGTAGTGCCGGTGGTATTAAAAAGATTGAGATGAATAGGACTATCAAATAAAGTAGGATTGATAGTGAGGATAAAAGAGCCTGAAGTAGGATTAGGAAATAAACGGATTCCATTATTGGCGGCCCATGATGATATACCGGTTTTAGTTAGTCGAACAGAATCACATAGACTATCACTGCCACACTCATTAAATACTTGCATACAGACC
>CAZIGO010000137.1:5154-6431 GCA_964538595.1 uncultured Chitinophagales bacterium
CTTATAGTTGCCTGCTTTATCATAGATATGCGCTGGGTTTTGGATCGTATCAGAATGAGCATCGCCAAACCTCCAATACCAGTCCTTCGCTCCCGTTGAATTGTCCGTAAGGTCGAGCGTAAGCTCCTCTATGTCATAGGTAAAATCGGCGGTAGGGGGTACACAGAAAATATTAACTATTTGGCAAATGCTATCCTGTCCACAATTATTAGAAGTTTGTAAACAAACTTTATAAGAACCTGTTTGGAGATAGGTATGACGGGGATCAATAGCAGTGTCGCTATTGCCGTCACCAAAACGCCAATTATAAGAGAACCCCTGTTGACTTAAATTATTGAATTGGACAGTATTACCGTTTATATTTTTACTAAAAGAAGCTTGTGGAGGTATACAAGCGACCTGTATAGAATCGCAAATCGTGTCCCGACCGCATACACTGGATGCCATAAGGCAGACATTATACGTTCCGGCGCTGTCATAACGATGAGTGACCAACCGGGAGGTATCCCTACTTCCATCGCCTAATTGCCAATTCCATTGATTCGCTCCGGTAGAACTATCATCAAGAAAAACAGTTAACCCATAGCTCGAATCCTTAAAATGCGCTTTAGGACCACTGGTGCATGTTACTGTAACACTATCACAAAATGTATCAGCGCTACAGCTATTTATCGCTGCCAAGCAAGCTTCATATGTTCCCGGTGACGAGTAGGTGTAGGTAGGATGACGATTTGTATCAGTACTGTTATCTCCGAACGTCCAATGCCAATATGTAGTATTAGGGCTAGAACTGTCTTGAAAATTTACCGTCAAACCGAGGGGGTTGCTATTAAAGTAGGCGCTCGGAGGAATACATTTAACCGATAATGTATTCTGAACAGTATCCCGGCCACATTTGTTAGTAGCTATTAACTGTATAGTATAAGTGCCACTGCTATCATAAGTATGAGTAGGTTGTTGGCTACTGTCTACTTTTCCATCACCGAACTGCCAATACCAAGCGGTAGCACTGATTGAATTATTGTTAACATTAATGGTTAATCCGGAATCTATCGTGGAAAATTTTGCCACTGGTGGGCTACAAGTCACTCTAACACTGTCACAAAGTGTGTCCGAACCACAGATACCTGTTGTTATTAAACAAACATTGTAGGTGTCCGGCGTGGTATAAGTGTGAGTAGGGGATTGGGAAGTATCTGTGACTCCATCGCCGAAGTGCCATAGCCAAGTGTCACTATTCCGGGAAGAATCGGTAAATTGAACGGTTAGTCCCGTAT
>CAZIGO010000138.1:0-6385 GCA_964538595.1 uncultured Chitinophagales bacterium
GGTATTCAACAACAAGACCTCCACATTTTCCGGCTTATCGAAGAACGAAAAAAAGGAGTGGTCGTCGTGGTTAACAAATGGGACCTGTTGCCTAAAGAACCGGGGTTGGCTGAAGCTTTCGGCGAAATTATTCGAAACCGGACCGCCCCGTTTACCAAGTTCCCGATAGTCTATATGTCGGCCAAGACGAAGCAGCGCGCTTTTAAGCCGATAGCAGCAGCCTTGCAGGTATATGAAAATCGTAACCGGCGTATTACTACCTCCACGCTGAACAAGGTGATGCAGCAGATTATTAAAGAAAACCCACCCCCGGCCCCGAAAGGGAAGCATATCAAAATAAAGTATATGACGCAAGTACAAACGGTGCCGCCCGTGTTTGCTGTGTATTGTAATCATCCGTCGTTAGTAGCGAATTCTTACAAACGGTATTTGATCCGACAGATCAATGAACATTTTGATTTTAGTGGAGTGCCGTTGACGATCGCTTTTAAGGAAAAGTAGGGAATGGGCATGGAGTGGAGCACTGAAACAATTTAGTTATCTTTAACGTAATAAGTAATATGTGGCTCGGAACCGATATAACGCCTTTAGGGAAGAAAGGGGCAGGGAGCTTAATGGCTCTTTTATGTAGTATACTTATCGCGGCTGCTCAACCGCAATCTCCCCACCAACCTTTTCCGCGTAGCCAATTTGATACCGTCGACCAAGTAACGCTTCATTACCGTTCCTGGGAAGCGCTGACCGCACAACCGACCGGCAATGTATTACTGGTCCATGGATTTGGCGGCTCCACTTATTCGTGGCGTCATAATGTGCGGGCGTTACAACAGGCCGGCTTTAATGTAGTGGCCGTCGATTTCCCGGGGTTCGGTTACAGCGGGCGACCGCCGGGATTTAATCATAGTCATAACAGTCGTGCTGACCTGTTGTGGCAATTTGTGTCACAGTGGGAACAGGAACACCAGCAAGACGGGCAACCCTGGCACTTGGTGGGCCATTCGATGGGAGCCAGTACAGTAGTGATGATGGAGCAGCAGCGCGCGGCCAAGACAGCCGCCCTCGTTTTGGTCGACGGGGCCCTCTATGATACTTCCCCGTTGATGGCCGGTATGACGGAAATCCTTGTTGATAACCCGCTCATCAGTCCCCTGGTACGCTATACCGCTCAACATCATATTTTAACATTTGAACACATTAAAGATATATTAACCCAGGCTTACGGCGTCGTACCGGACTCTTCCGTGGTCCGCCATTACTTGACTCCCTTTCAACGCCCCGGTACAGTGGAGGCCGTCGTGGACATGGGTGCCTCTTACGATCGGAAGGATCTGCAATTGAACCAAATCACTTCGCCCACTTTATTGATCTGGGGAAAGGAGGATAATTGGATTACTGCTGAACAAGCCCAACACATTAAAGAACAGATTATAGATGCTCGTCTGAAGATATTGGAGAATACCGTTCACTGCCCGATGGAAACACAACCGCAGGCTTTTAACCGTATGGTGATCAGTTACCTCTCCCGCCATAACCCCGCTGTCAATCGATTTACCCCCGAGACGCAACGGTATTAATATCAAGCTCCATGGGCTATCCTCTGTTTCGCTCACCAGTTTTTTTTGATTAATATCATAAAAAATGGAGATGAAAACTTGTAATATATACCTGTTATTAGATAAAAAACAGGTAGAACTCCATGCAAGAATTAGGCAACAAGACCGGTCTATATACTGATTTTTATGAATTGACCATGGCCCAGGGCTACTACTTGAGTGGCCGCGAACAAGACACGGCTATTTTTGACTATTTCTATCGTTCCCAGCCCTTTGATGGCGGGTATGTCATTTTTGCCGGCCTGGCGCCATTACTTGAAACACTCGAAGACTTTCAATTCGATAAGTCGGCGTTGGACTATTTACAGGATCAAGGGTTTGATAGAAACTTTATAAACTATTTAGGTGAATTTAGTTTCGGTGGGCAAGTATATGCTCCGCCGGAAGGGGAAGTGGTCTTCCCTAATGAACCTATTGTGCGGGTTGAAGGTAACATCATTGAAACCCAGTTGATTGAAACCCTCTTGTTAAATACGCTTAATTATCAGTCCCTTATTGCGACGAAAGCATCGCGGATGCGGGAGATGGCCGGTACTCGTTCATTAGCTGATTTTGGATTACGACGGGCCCAGGGATTGGGAGGAATCGCAGCAGCACGGGCTGCTTATATCGGAGGCATCGATAGTACCTCTAATACTTACGCCGGTTATCAATATGATATCCCGGTAACCGGTACACAAGCTCATTCCTGGATACAAAGCTTTGAAGATGAACTGACCGCTTTCCGTACCTATGCCCGCCATTACCCCGACCAAAGTATATTATTAGTGGATACTTACGATACCCTGGAGAGTGGGGTACCGAATGCTATTAAGGTAGCCCGGGAATTGGAGGAGGAAGGACATCAGTTGCAAGGTATCCGCCTCGATAGCGGAGACCTAGCTTACTTGAGTAACAAAGCCCGCCAACAGTTGGATGAGGCTGGTTTAGCGTATGTCAACATTATAGCTTCCAATCAACTTGACGAATATGTGATTCGCAGTTTACGAGAGCAGGGAGCGCCGATTGATGCTTTTGGGATAGGTACGCGTTTAGTGACCGGGCAAGACAGTCCGGCCCTCGACGGCGTCTACAAATTGTGTCAATGTAATGGAAATCCCCGCTTAAAGATCTCGGAGAATGTGAATAAAATAGGGTTGCCCGGTCGGAAAGAAGTGATTCGTTTCCGGGATGAAGAAGGCCAATTTTATGCAGATGGTATTATGTTGACCGATACAGAGAGGGGGGATACCATTTACCATCCTAATATCCCTAAGAAAAATATGCAGGTGGGAGGGCTGAAAGAGAAGTCCCTGTTTGATAAGCACATGGAAGACGGAGCAATAAAAGGGAAGCATCCCTCACTGGAGAAGATATCGGAATATGCGGAGCAGCGCTTACAACAATTGAATCCGGAGCACAAGCGATTTGAAAACCCGCACATTTATAAAGTCGGAGTGGGGAAGCCGCTTCTTGAGTTACGAAGTCAACTTATTGAACAATTTGGAAACTAAAATGCAGGTACCTATGGAAGCTTTATTGATTGTAGATGTACAAAACGATTTTTGTCCGGGTGGGGCGTTGGAAGTCCCCGGAGGCGATAAAGTCGTTCCCGTGATCAATAATTTGATCCCGGCGTTTGATATTGTATTGCAAACACAAGATTGGCATCCAGCGAACCATTCCTCGTTTGCCTCTTCTCATACGGGAAAAGAACCTTTCGATACGATTGACATGGATTATGGCCAACAAGTGTTATGGCCCGACCATTGTGTACAGCAATCCAAGGGGGCCGCTTTTCATCCTGAGTTGCATACACGGGCCACTCAACTTATTATACGAAAGGGATTTCGTCCTGCCATTGATTCCTATTCGGCTTTTTATGAAAATGATCACGAAACGCCTACGGGATTGAAAGGTTATCTCCGTGAACGCAAGATCGATACGCTTTATGTAGTAGGGTTAGCGACGGACTTTTGTGTCAAATGGACGGTCGTCGATGGCTTGGAGGAAGGTTTTGATGTATTTGTGATCGAAGAAGGAGTTAAAGGCATTGACGTAGAGGGTTCGCTAGAAGCGGCCTGGGATGAAATGCAGGAAAAAGGGGCCCGGGTGATCAGTAAAGAAGATATTTGAGTAGATCAGGCGATCGGTACATCAAGAGGTCTGTTCTACCGGCATTTTTTCTTTGAGGTAGGGGCCGGTATACGATTGCTCGTCCTGGGCCAGGTCTTCTGGTCTTCCTTCGAATACGATATGACCGCCGTCTTCGCCTCCTTCGGGACCTAAATCGATGACCCAGTCGGCATATTTGATGACTTCCAGGTTGTGTTCGATAACTACAATAGAGTGGCCTTGTTCTAATAAGGCATCAAAGGCATCGAGCAACTTGCGGATATCGTGGAAATGCAGCCCGGTGGTGGGTTCGTCAAAAAGGAAGAGCGTTTGTCCTTTTTTGTAGCGTTCACTCAAAAAGGCAGCCAGTTTGACGCGTTGGGCTTCACCGCCACTCAGGGTGTTGGACGATTGTCCCAGTCGGATATAACCTAAACCCACGTCTTGTAAGGGCTTTAGGCGGCGGACGATCTCTTTTTTATCTTCGAAAAACTGGAGCGCTTCGTTGATCGTCATGTTTAATACGTCGTAAATATTTTTTCCTTCGTATTTCACATCCAGTACACTTTTTTTGAAGCGTTTACCGTTGCATACTTCGCAAACTAAGTGCACATCGGCCATAAACTGCATCTCCACAATATTCTCTCCTTGGCCTTTGCACTCATCACACCGTCCGCCTTCTACATTAAATGAGAAATGCTTGGGTTTATAGCCGCGTACCTGGGCCAATTTTTGATTCGCAAACAACTTTCGAATAGCATCATAAGCTTTTACATAAGTGACGGGATTGGATCGAGACGACTTACCGATTGGCTGTTGGTCGACTAATTCAATGTTATTCAATTCTTGAATGTCTCCGGCAATACCTTCGAATGCGCCGGGCTTGTCCCCTTTACTGTTAAACTTTTGGTTGATAGCGGGGTAGAGAATATCTTTGATCAAGGTGGTTTTACCGGAACCACTGACCCCGGTAATCAGGTTCAACGTATTGAGCGGCAATTCAACGTCGATATTCTTTAAATTGTGCTGGGAAGCGCTTTTGACCGTAATAGAGTTGGACCATTTTCGGCGCACCTTGGGCATAGCGATGGTTTCATCGCCGCGGAGGTAGGCACCCGTCAGGCTGTTTTCGTCGTCCATCAATTCGGTATAATCGCCGGTAAATACGAGATCGCCTCCGTTTTCGCCTGCATCAGGACCCAGGTCAATAATATGGTCGGCCGCCTTGATCGTGGCTTCATCATGTTCAACGACTACCACCGTATTACCGAGGTCGCGCAGGGAGTGCAATACTTTCATCAATCGCTCACCGTCGCGGGGGTGCAACCCGATACTGGGCTCATCGAGTATGTAGACGGAACTGATCAAGTGACTGCCCAGAAACTTGGCCAGGTTGATACGCTGCGTCTCACCGCCGGACAAGGTGCGCGAGTCGCGCTTGAGCGTCAAATAGTCCAGCCCCACTTCGAGCATAAATTTTAGGCGTTGCTGTATCTCGGTTAATAGGCGATCAGCGATCTCTTGTTCGTGCTCTGAGAGCGGGAGGTCCTGGAAAAAAGTGTAGGCTTTTTTGATGGGTAGGCGCAGTACTTCGCTCAAGGAAGTGTCGGCTACTTTAACGTAATCAGCTTCCTTGCATAGACGCGTCCCATTACACTCTGGACAAATGTTGGTACCCCGGTACCGCGATAACAGGACACGGAATTGTATCTTGTAACTCTTGCTTTCCAGGTAACTAAAAAATTCATTTAAGCCACTAAAATGTTCATTACCGGTCCATATCAATTCACGCTGTTCCTCCGTAAGATCTTGGTAAGGCCGGTGGATCGGAAAGTCGAATTTATCTGCATGACGAATCAGCTCTTCCTTCCATTTTTTCATTTTTTGTCCGCGCCAGCAAGCGATAGCGTCTTCATAAACGGAAAGCTCTTTGTTAGGAACCACCAGGTCTTCATCGATGCCCAATATCGATCCGAAACCATCGCAATTCTGACAAGCCCCGTAAGGACTGTTAAAGTTGAATAGTTGAGGAGTCGGTTCTTTGAACTCGATGCCGTCGGCTTTGAATTTGTTAGAAAAAGTGGTGGTCGTTTCGTCTACGATCTCTACGATGCAAGTACCGCGGCCTTCAAAAAAGGCGGTTTGTACCGAATCACTGATCCGCGTCTGGTGATCCGGGGCGTCCTTTTTGACTTTAAAACGGTCGACGACAACCTGTATCTCTTCAGCATCCATCTCTTCAATAGAGTCTTCCGCTTCGAGCAAATCTTCGATACGGTGCAGCTCATCATCATAATAAATACGATTAAATCCTTTCTGGAGTAATACTTCCAATTTTTCTTTCAGAGTACGTTGTTCGTTCTGTTGGAGCGGAAAGAAGAGTTGAACTTTTTGACCGGCCGGGTATTCCTGGATATACGATAACACATCTTCGTAAGTATCTCTTTTAACTTCTTTCCCGGAAACGGGGGAGTAGGTACGGCCCAAGCGGGCATAGAGCAGGCGGAGATAATCGTAAATCTCACTGACGGTAGCTACGGTTGAACGGGAGTTTTTGACGTTGGATTTTTGTTCTAAAGCGATGGCCGGGCATATCCCTTTAATATATTCCACATCCGGTTTGTTCATCCGGTCGAGAAATTGGCGGGCATAAGAAGAGAGGCTTTCCACATAGCGGC
>CAZIGO010000139.1:0-4871 GCA_964538595.1 uncultured Chitinophagales bacterium
CCGGCCCACCCCAAGACAATGTGACCGCCATTACTTTATCTCCGGGGGTTAAAGCTTTCGGTTTCAGCATGAGTGGATTTTATAATTGGTAAGCCTTTCCCTGTTGAGCCGTGATAATATTGGAGAAGCCCAACTTCTGTAATTGTTTTTTATAAAAAGGGAAAACCGATTTATTACCATGGACTAAAAATAAATTACTGACCTGTGAGGGATTACTGACACTTAAATACTCTTTCATCTCTTCATAATCAGCGTGACCGCTGAATCCTTTTATTTCTTCAATGTCGGCATTGACGGTAAAGGACTTGTCAAAAAGTGATACGTGATCAGGGCGCTGCATCAATTTTCTGCCCCGTGTCCCTTCTGCACAAAAACCAACGATCAACAATGTATTTTTTGGATCAGCAATATGATGAGCCATATGATGGATAATTCGGCCGGCGTGCATCATACCGGCCCCGGCAATAATAATAGACGGTTTCGGATTGTGGTTAAGTTCCTTTGAGTGTTCGGGTTTTTTCAACATGTGGACCGGTTTAAAACGGAAGGGGTCGTTGTAAGAGGTACTGAATTGCTGGACTTCCTCACTTAAATGATTTATATGATCTGCATATATCTCCGTCGCCTTAATGGCCAGGGGACTATCCACATAAATTTGTATATCCGGTAATTGACCTGACTGATAAAACTGTTGCAGTAAGTACAGCAATTTTTGGGTCCGCCCTACACTAAAAGCCGGTATTAATAATTTGCCCCCTTTTTTATTACACGTATGGGTTATGATGTCTAACAATTGTTGCTTTGTATTATCGGTGTCTTTATGCCGTCGATCTCCATAAGTAGATTCACAAATGATGGTATCGGCCTGAGGAAAGGTATCCCGGGGCGGCATTAACACATCATTATTCCGCCCTACATCACCGGTAAAACAAAGTTGATGGGTAATTCCATTTTCTTCGACCGTCAGCTGAACCAACGCACTGCCCAACAGGTGACTATTCGGGAAAAACTGGAGCGTAATGTTTGAGGTAATTTGAATAGGTTGGTGAAAAGAGACGGTAGAAAATTGGGATAAACATTTTATTGCTTGCTGCCGGGTATAAAGAGGGGCTAACGGTTCCTTGCCCTCTTTTCTACGTAGTTTATTAAGGTCTTCGGTTTCAAATTCTTGTATTTTCCCACTGTCTTCTAATAAAATTTTACACAGATCAAAGGTAGGAGGGGTACAATACACCTTTCCTTTATACCCTTCATTGATCAGTTTAGCGATCAAACCTGAATGATCGATATGGGCGTGCGACAAGATTAGATGATCTATTGTGGACGGATCAAAACCAAAATGCTCGTTATAGGGCCGGCTGTTTTCCTGATCCTCCTGATAAAGGCCACAATCTAATAAAAGCCGCGTTCCATCTGCTATCTCAAGTAGGTGCTTACTGCCTGTAACTGTCTGAGCAGCACCAAAGGAAGTCAACTGCATAGTACAATTTTTATTACAACGACAAAGGGAATATTTCAATCATAACCGCTCCCTTTCACAGAAAAAAAGCAAAATTAAAAAATTTGTATCAATGTCCAACTACATGGACATTAAAAGCGGGGATTTTCAACGAAAAGGATCGCGAGTGAAGAGATAAAATTTGTGAATATACCCGATATTCAAATAAAACGATTGGCGGTAATCAGAGCCATCACGGTATAAGTTGGTAAAACTTCGGTAATACATAAGGTTGATATAAATAGTTCCCCGCCGGGCAAACGGGCTGATATTGTTGATACTCTTTGTAGGCATACTACCGGGATTGCGCATGTGGAGAGCAATAAGCTCAAGGCTGCTCCCTGCTCCTATTTGTCCTCCTACTTGCCAACGGTTTAGCTTTTGTTCCCGTACTTCTTTTTGCCCGTTGTTCGTCGGATAGGTGACAGATTTATCTAACGAAAAACTCAAGCGGGGCCCTCCAATAGCAAAAATATCGATAAAATTTCCTATCCCCACCTTTACGTTCGGGGACCAGTTGATAAAATTATACCCCACGTTATAAGATTTTGAATTATTTTTTAGCGAGTAGCGGTGGCTCCAACGGTTATATCCTATTTCATGTTGAAAAAACAATTTAATGGAATCCAGCCAATGACTTTTTTGATGGATAACAAGCCCGCCCTGACCGGATAATTGATATTGGGGCTGCTGTGGGGCAAGATCAGGAACAAACTTGTTAAGTTTAGCCCCTCCATATCCCCCGATTTCTACCTGAGCCCCTCCTGTCATAGAGGACAGTAATATAATGAACATCCCAGCCCCAATATGACGGAGCGCTTTCAATATATTCATAGGAATCGCCTCCTCTTTCTATGTATAATTACCGTTAGAACTGAAAAATAGCAATAAAAAAGTAATTTTAGACTATTCCCTCGTTTATTCATTCTCTTTACCAAAGAGCTTACTCTTTTTCCTTTTTTACTTCAATCTCATACAATATTCCATGGTTTTTAGACTTAACTTTTTCTATCTCTTTTACTTCCCCATCCTAGTAATCGCTTTCGTTGAAACTATCTTTGACGGATGCCGGTATTTGCCCCCACTCTATTTCTTCTTCCTCCATTTCTTTGACGGAGGTATTTTTCGCCTGCAAAAAAATACCGGGTAACCAATAGTAATAGTAAGAACAAAAATCTCATATAGATAGTTTTTTGAAGAAAATGCCCCTCCTAACAATTAATAAATAACACAATACCACCCAAAATCTTCTCGTAGGTATCTTACCCGTTTTTCTTTATTGGTCAGAGCGGGGAGGATTGACCATAATATGGGCTTTATGAGTGCCCGGATTCATGAGCCACGGTCCACCCGGTGAGATCGGTTTACCCGGCAATCCAGTGGAAGCCTTAGTAGCAAAAGGTAAATAGACGACGTAACGCAAATATTTATTTTTAATTTTACCGGTCGATTCATCATAATCTCCAGTAAGTACATATAATGTACTCCCCTTTGGCAAAGGCAATTTCCCGGATTTTACTTCTTTTCCCCGGATTTTAAATACTTCTTTTCGACTCTTCCCCTGGGCCCGCAACTTTCTTCCTCGTCTCATAAAAGGTTGTAATTTTTTATGATAACAAGCCACACTAAACCCTTTCTCATTGGGATCATCGGCTAAACAGACAAAGTTATTCGTCCCGGTACGGAGGGTATCGACTTTCCCTGATTTAGTATATCCTAACACTGTTGCTGAATCACGTTTATTTTTAGGGGCAGCAAGTACAGCTGTTTCTATCTGTTGTTGTTTACTCGGTGTACTGTCGGCCGTACAGCCCCAATACAGTACACTGATCATAAAAGTCAACAATAAGACGAAAGGTATTGGATATCGCATATGAGACATAGTTAATAAGGTTTGATATAATGTGCTAAAGCAGTAAGATATGGTTCAGTTCTTATCATTTCTTTTTTTACCATAATATTCGCGGGGCATCGTCCTGAATACTAAATCCCAGAAGGGATTTGAAACACCAAAAGCACGGTCATTTTCTTGAAAATGGTGGATATTGTGATGTTTCCAAACATAGTGCAAGGACTTGGGAGGTTTATAAGAATGGATAGAATAGTGAATCATGGCATATCCCAGGTAACCGACCACGAAACCGGGATAAAAAGCAAAGGCATAATTACCGACCAATAGCCAAAATAACCCAAAAAAGATTACCGCCAATAATAAGCTGGGCACCAACGGTAACACCAACCGTGATTTGTCGCGCGGATAATCGTGATGGTGACCATGCATCACGTAATGCATCTTTTTGATCCACTTATTTTGTGTAATAAAATGATAGACGTAGCGATGCATCATATATTCAGTAAACGTCCATACAAATATGCCAGAAAAAAAGATACCGACCAGTACGGGCAAGCTCGACCAGACATACATATAAAAATAGTATAAGAGGAACAGGCTGATAGAAATATGAACCGTTAAGATAGTAGCGGGATGCGAACGGGTCAGTGATTCAATAATAGGATTATCCGAAAACTTGTGAGATCCCTTGACATTGATATTATCAGCCATAGGCTATATGTTTTAGTTTATAAATGATAAGCAAATCATTACAATAATAATTATTTCTTGTCTTACAAATTAGATTATTTTTTTGGAAGTTCAAAAAACCTTACAATTTTCCGCGTCTTAAAATAATAAACAATAACCAACTCCCCATGATTCCTGCTAGTCCAAACCCCAGTATACCGATGATAGGTATATTGTGCCATTTGGGGGGTATATCAGCGACTATAATCAAAGAAGAGCCAACGATCATGGCGGCCAGGACGATGGCAAATACAATACGGTTACTAATTCGATCCAAAGTATTCAGAACAGGTGTGAGGCCAGTATGCTCGATCTCCACATTTACCTTGCCGGCCTTTATTTTTTCGAGGATGTCTTTTATATCAAAGGGAAGTTCTTGCAATAAGAGGCTCATATCCGACAGCCAGAAATAGAGTTTTTTTAGGAGATTTTTCGGATGTAATCGTTGCCTTACAATACGTATAACATAAGGCCGCAATTGATCGAACGCATTGAAATCGGGATCCAACTTAAGTCCTACCCCTTCAATAGTGCTTAAGGCTTTAATCAACAAATAAAAATCAGAGGGTAACTGAATATTATGTTTCAAGACAATATCACGAAACCGGTAGACGAGCGTACTGACATCGATATGGCGTAATTGCTGCATTTCAAATTGACTAATCAAAGCATTCAGTTCTTGAGCCAGTCCTTTCTTGTCTTTGATGTCCCCTCCTACAGAAATGCGTTGCAAGGCTCTTATTATTCGTTTGGTATTGTTCATCTGTAGACCAATAATAATGGCGCCCAATT
>CAZIGO010000139.1:4881-6371 GCA_964538595.1 uncultured Chitinophagales bacterium
AAAAATCCCATCATACCAAAGTCGATAAAACAAATTTGTTCATCTTCCAACACCAATATATTGCCGGGATGGGGGTCAGCATGGAAAAAACCATTCACAAAAACTTGTTTCATAAATAGATCAGCGCCGCGTTGAGCAATAGATTTTTTATTAAAACCGGCTTCTTCCAAGGCGGATAAATGAGAGACTTTTATCCCATCGACATATTCCATGACCAGCACTTTGTGGGTCGTAATAGTCTGATAGACCTGCGGGACATATATATCACTATCCCCTTCAAAGTCGTGCCGGAACTTTTCTATATTAGCAGCTTCCAGGTTGAATTGTAACTCTTTATTGATGGTTTCCTCAAACTTACGTACGATATCCCGGGGGTGAAAAGCTGCCAAAGCGGGGCGATACCGTTCGATCAAGCGCGCCATATTATACATAATATCCAAATCGACCTCTATCTTTTTTCGGATATGGGGGCGCTGTACTTTGACGACTACCGGCTCTCCTTGTTTTAGTTTAGCGCGGTGCACTTGTGCGATTGAAGCAGCTGCTAAGGGTTCAGACTGAAAATCATCAAACACGGCTTCAAGCGGCTGATCTAACTCTTCTTCTATGATCTGACGAATTTCCGCTAATGAAAAGGGAGGTACCTTATCCTGTAACTTTTCCAATTCATTAATAAGGCCTAATGGCAAAAGATCCGGACGGTTACTCATCACCTGGCCAAACTTCACAAAAGTAGGCCCCAACTCTTCTAATACCATACGCATCCGTTCCCACCGGGAGCGTTCTGCAATACGGGCTTTCTGATTACGGTTAAAAAAACGGCGAATGGTAGAGAAGCGTTGACGGAATTGTAAGGCCGACAAAATATCGTCGAAACCATACTTGATAAGCACGCTCGTAATCTCCCGGTAACGCTTAATATGTTGATAGGTACGACCTAAAAAGCCATATCGACGCATGAGTACAATTTAGTCCTCCTTTTCATGTTTTTTCTCTAATGCTTTTACTCGATCCTGAAGAGCCTCATACTCTTTACGACTCGGTATGTCGAGGCGTTCTAACACCGCTTTTATAACAGTGCCCAAACTATCTTCGACCGATTGACCGGTATCTTTGGATTCATCGATAAAATCCTTTACCAGCTGGCGCCCTTCTTTTTCTGACATATCAGTATTTTCGGCTATCTCTTTAACAAAATCATCGAGCTTGTCCTTGCTAATAGAGGCTAAACCTACACCGATGTAAGTAGCTTTTTTTAACAGATCTATCATAATGATCAATTTTGCATTTACAGGTACGAAATTTCTTTCTTTAAATTCATAAAATAATAATTATTTTTGTTTCCTATTTACTGTTGCATTTCTTATTTACTTGAATATAATCATTTTCATGCAACGTTATATCCCATCTCCCTTTACGCTGGCTCTTCTTTTTACATTACTGACCATGACGTTAGCCTTAAGATTTACTTCTCCTGGGAACGCTTCCTC
>CAZIGO010000140.1:0-6356 GCA_964538595.1 uncultured Chitinophagales bacterium
ATGGAGCGTCGTTCCCTGCTTCTAAGACCTCGGTTTTACAAAAACTACTGTATCCCTCATATTCAGTTGTTTCACTGGATGGTTATAAATCTTCATTATTGGAAAAATCTTTCCAAAATTACCAAGCAGCAGGAGCCCCTTACTTTGTCACAATTGGACATCCCAAAGCTCAAAGTATATACTCCTTATCCCAAATAAAGCAGTTTTGCCAAAACCATTATAATCAAGACACTTTTATCACCTTCGAACAAGTTTTCAACAAATATTTTAGTCGTTAACTCCTCTTTTTAATGTAAATAATTTCTTTCTTTTCATTGTGAATTTAATATTTTGTAAATTTACTAAACTATTTGATATAATCCCTCAACAAATGGTAAAAGGGAGTTCAGAGCCATCTACAATCACTGATCGATCAAGAGCCTCCACGGCTTCTTCTAATCTTAATAATGCTTCTTTGCCTGTTCAATTCCCCACCGTCAATGGTATCAAAATCGGGACCTTTTCAACAGATAAAGAACTTCTCCGCTATATAGATCACTATCAAGAGGGATTGTTAATTTCTGTTAACACAGAAATCGTAATGAAGACCTCCCCTCCTTTACGGAAAATAATTAACAACCATATCGGTTACGCCGATGGCATAGGCCCGATATGGGCTTTACGTAAAAAGGGATATAAGGTGCATCGTATCCCCGGTGTAGAACTATGGTTAAAGATAATTGAACAGTATTATCAGGATAAGTCGTTTTATTTAATCGGTAGTACAGAACAAGTTATACAAGATACGGTGAAGAAATTACGACAACAGTACCCTCCCATTGATATTGTTAATTACCACCATGGCTACTTAGATGAGCAAGATCGCCGGGATATAAAAGCAAATATCAAAAAAGTACAACCGGATATCGTACTTATCGCCATGGGATTCCCCCGGCAAGAATATTTAATGCAAGAACTATATAAAGAGCACAAAGCTCTATATATGGGGTTAGGAGGGAGTTTTGATGTATTTACGGGTAAAAAGCAACGAGCCCCCCGCATCGTTCAAAATCTCAATTCAGAATGGTTATTTCGTTTATTAAAAGAACCCACCCGTTTTAAAAGGCAATTGGCCATCATAAAATTTCTTTATCTTTTCTTGCTTAATAAACTATAAAAGAATCTCATATCAGTGCTATTTTAACAGCACAGACAGGAAGTAGGAAATCATGAAAAAGGTACTCATTATATTTGGCACACGGCCGGAAGCAATTAAAATGGCTCCTGTCGTTAAAAAGCTACAAACGTATAGCCAGCTGGAAGTAAGCGTTATCGTGACAGCCCAACACCGGGAGATGTTAGATCAAGTACTTGATATTTTCGATATCATCCCCGACCATGATCTCGATATCATGAAACCCGGCCAAAACTTGCATCAACTCACGGCTAATTTACTCCAAAATCTTCCTCCCATATTAGAGAAAGAGCACCCGGATGTTATATTAGTGCATGGTGATACGACGACTACTTTTACCACCACCCTATCCAGCTATTATGAAAAAATACCGGTGGGCCATGTGGAGGCCGGACTCCGGACCGGTAATTTATATGCACCATGGCCTGAAGAAGGTAATCGTAAACTTACTGGCACATTAGCTCAGTACCATTTTGCTCCCACTGATAAAGCAGCCCAGAATTTAACTAAGGAAGGGGTAGCTGCGGATCAGATCTACATTACGGGAAACACCGTTATAGATGCTATATTTTATATCATCGAAAAAATTAAAGAGCAACCATCGCTTGAAAATGAAGCTAAGCGCTCGATCCAAAAAGCTGGATTTAATGGTGATTTGGACAAAGAAACGCTCTTGGTGACCGGTCATCGTCGCGAAAATTTTGGTACCGGTTTTGTTAACATTTGTAAAGGGCTCCAACAAATTGCACAGGATCATCCCCGTACTCAAATTATATACCCCGTTCATCTCAACCCCAATGTGCAAGAGCCTGTCCAAGACATATTAGGCGATATCAAAAATATCCATTTAATTGATCCCTTAGACTACCTATCTTTTGTATATTTGATGGACAGATCAAAATTTATATTGACGGATAGTGGGGGAATACAAGAAGAAGCTCCCAGCTTGGGTAAACCTGTTTTGGTAATGCGTGATATTACAGAGCGCCCTGAAGCGATCAAGGCAGGTACTGTAAAATTAGTAGGTACTGATACTGAGCGTATCATTAAAGAATGTAAGCGTCTGCTAACCGATGAAGCCTATTTTAATGATATGTCAAAACGCCACAATCCTTATGGCGACGGGAAAGCAAGTAACAGAATTGGTGAAGCGCTTCTTGAACTAAAATTGGCCTAATATTGAACTTCTTTTCTAACATACCTCCTCTATACTATTTAATAGCCAGTTTTACTACAGCACTTATCATCACTTATATAGCTATTCCTTCTCTTATTAAAGTCGCTAATATTAAAAAACTATTTGATGAACCCAATGGCCGCAAAGCTCATAAAAACAGTATACCAACATTAGGTGGAGTGGCCCTTTTTGCCGGTCTAATATTTTCCGCTACTTTCTGGACCAATATCACTCAATTTCCCGATCTACAATATATCTTGGCCGCCTTAATTATACTATTTTTTACCGGAGTGAAAGATGATATAGTAGGGTTAGGACCGGGTAAAAAGTTTGGCATTCAAATACTGGCTGCCCTAATATTAACCATTTGGGGCGGTGTCCGTCTTACCAGCATGTATGGTATATTACACATAACCACCATCCCCTATACATTCAGTATCCTTTTATCCATTTTAACAATTGTTGTGATTACAAACGCCTTTAACCTCATAGATGGTATAAATGGTCTTAATGGAAGTATAGGAATTGTTATCAGCCTTACTTTCGGGACTTGGTTATTTCTGGGAGGTAAAATTCAATTAGCTATTTTGGCCTATTCCTTAACAGGAGCATTGGTAGCGTTTCTCCGCTATAACATTACTCCAGCTCGTATTTTTATGGGTGATACAGGATCATTATTGGTGGGTTATATAGCTTCTATCCTCGCTATCAAATTTATAGAACTTAACCATCAAATGCCTGAGTACCTGCATGCTCGCTGTTTACCAGCGGTAGCTATAGGCATCTTAATAGTCCCGCTTTATGATACTTTTCAAGTAGTGATCGTACGACTTTGGTCGGGGCATTCGCCCTTTTCTTCCGATCAGCGTCATATTCACCATCGATTTATTAAACTCGGTCTCACCCATTTACAAACACGTTATTACTTACTTTTCAAAACTTGATATTTATAGGAGTAGCGCTCTGGTTACAACGATACGATAACGTGGGCACATTGGACTTATTAGTGATTTTATTCTTTACCGCCTTCATATTAATGCTAATACCTCATGGCTTGCTTAAATACCAACAACAACAGAAATAAAATATATTAAAGTAGCTGGTACCCCCTCGTAGGGTAAATGATTAAAAGTAGTTAAAACCCTATATATTTTAAATTAATTTGAAGTAATGGCAGTATCAAACAATATCAAATTAGATTTTGTTGGTGTAGGAGTATCCAAATCAGCAACAACCTGGGTAGCCAAAATGTTAGCTCAACATCCCCATATCTATATCCCTCCAAATAAAGAGCTCCATTATTTTAATGGTCGCAGCGGCAAATATGACCCCCGTCTCCAGCATTTAAAAAATATATTTGGCCATAAAGAGAATACGATCAACGGTGAGTTCACTCCCCGTTATATTATTAGTTCCACAGCTATTAAAAGACTCAAACATCATTTCCCGGCCATTAAACTAATTATCTGCCTCCGAAATCCACTGGAACGGGCTATTTCCCAATACAAATACTTTTTTTATGAAAAGAAAAAGGAAAATATAACATCATTTCCACAAGCTATCGATAAGTTCTATTATGATGACTATGTAGAAAAAAGCCTATACCACAAACATATAAAGTACATATTCAACAAATTTCCCCGTAACCAAATCAAAATCATATGGTATAAGGATATACAAAATAAGCCAGATCGAGTACTTGAGGACTTACTTAAATTTATAGGGGCCCCCCATTTAAAATTAGAACGAACTACTCAACCCATCAATAAGACCAAAGACAAAAACAAAAAAGTTTCTTTAATAGAAAACTACTACTTTAAAATTATTACCAATATTAAATTAAAAAGAAACTTTAAACACACCAACGAATATTGGATACTGCATTTATTATCTTCTAAAAAAATATTCTCTAAAACGTTTAAACTACTAAGGCCTGCGATATATATATTAGCTTATATAGAGAAACAATTAACCGATCGAAGAGGTCATTACCAACTCTCCTACCGAGAAAAAAAGCGTATTTATAATAAGTTCTTTAAAAAAGATATTGAGCAATTAGAACAACTCCTCGAAACTGACTTATCAGATTGGAAGTATTAACCTGCTGCTATGAAGTTAAAGTTTGACCCTCTTTAGAAAGTAAGATTAGCTACTCTGAACGTATACTTTGAAAACTATAAAGCTTTAAACGTTTAACTGGAACGTAATATTTTAACATACTCCACAATATAAGCCAGAAAAAAGCCAACTATTAGTCCAACAAAACTTATTATAATAAAATTTTTCAATGAGTTGGGGCGATAAGGTGATTCAGGTATAATAGGTCGATCTATGGTGGAAAACCCCACCAATTCATCAATTTGATTAGCCAGTTTTAATTTTCGTTCTTTTAAGCGAATTAATTCAGTATGCATTTTAAAAGGGGAATAAAGAATATTGCCCGTTGCTTCATCTCTTTCCAAGGCACTTGAAACCTCAGTTTTTAATCGCTTCATCGCTTTTAACTCAGATTCTATTTGTCTTTTTATAGTTTTTAATTCCTCCCTTTCCGTTTTTAACTGTTCGCGGACATATTCATTATTATTAAGTCCTTCAACAAATAAGTTGTTAATATCATATATCACATCTTTTTTAGTTACAAAAATAGTTATATTAAAAATACTTTCTTTTTCTTCTTTTTTAATAGTACTAACCTCTACTTTATTTAGATATTTTAATATGTCAGAATCATATTTATTTTCTTCTAGGGATTTAGGAAGTTCCTGTTGATTAGTTAGCCACTTCACATAGTTGTTCAATATTTGATCAGCTTCTATATAAGAAAGTAGTTTAGTCCTTAATACAAAACTTGTCTTGTATACGTTAGAACTAAAGTTATTCAAAGTTATGGCACTTATAAGAGCTATAGCGAATATAGATAAAATAAGCACATATTGCTTTTTCAAAACATATAAAATAGTGGGTAAATAGATGGTATCTTTGTTTAAATTATTATCGTCCATTACGAATTTATTATTTATCTTTTATTCTATTTTACTGTTTACAGATTTGAAAGGACAATATAAAAACAATGAATAAAATAACGCAAAAAATACTACTCCCATTTGTCTTTCCAAAACAGACTCAACCATAAAGAAAACAACAATAGCTCCCAAAAATAATAAAAATTCAACTTGACGTTGCTGAATACTTAAAATGAATGGTATCAACAGGGTGCCTAATAAAATAATCAACCCCATTACTCCTAAGGGAACGGCTGTTTGCAAAAACTGATTATGTGCATTATACTGATTTTGTAACAAAAACTTCCGGTTTGATTTTCTATAAGCGTTTTGTAAAGCTTGTTTCACATCTCCTGTCCCTACTCCAAACCAAGGATTTTGATCAAGATGAGGGATGACAGCTTTCCAAATAGCTATACGAGCATTATCCACTTTATAATCTTCCGCATAGTATAACTGCTCCAATTCCTCTTGTACTTTAGACATCCTATATTGAAGTTTAGGGAAATACTCGAAACTCTCATAAAAAATAAATGAGAAAACTACTAATCCAATTAATCCAATACCAATCCTCCTTTTTTTAACGATTAAAACGATAAGAGAAAAGATAATTACCACCCCCCAATATAATATGGCCGCCCGCGCTGACAATTGAAAAATATTAATACTAAATAAAATAATTAAAAAGATCTCTCCTCCTATCCAAAAACCATTCCGTTGCGCCCCCTTTTTTATTAAATCAAAAAATATAATAATTATCCCTAAAATCAGATAAAAGGAAAAATAATTGGCTTGAAGTATTACAGAGTATTGTTTATAAGTAAAATAATTACTGGTCCAATAGATATCCCGCACATTATACCAATAATTGTACATGGCGTTACCTAAACAAATTAAGCAGGCCAAGAAACATCCAATCACAAAAGCTTTAAACAAACGCCGGACCTCATACCGACTTAAGTAAGGCAAAGAACATATCAATAATGGAAAAAGTAATAAAGTT
>CAZIGO010000141.1:0-1961 GCA_964538595.1 uncultured Chitinophagales bacterium
TTCGCTGACGGCTCCGGACAGTTTATAGTTAAAGTATCAGTTAAGGTATCACGGTTACACCGGTTGGAAGCGATAAGTTGTACCTGGTAAGTATCTTCTTTTGCATAGGTATGGATAGGATCGCGGATTGTATCAGTGGTACCATCTCCGAATTTCCAAGACCAGGATGTTGTATTACGAGAGCTGTCGGAAAAGTATACGGTAAACAATTGTGTGCTATCGGTAAAGTGGGCATCAGCATCAGGGCAGTCGATCGTAATGTTATCGGTAAGCGTATCACTTGCACAACGATTGCGAGCGACCAATGACACGACATATGTGCCCTCATTCGAATAAGTATGAGTAGGGTTTGGCCGGGTCGAAGTATCTCCATCTCCAAAATACCAGGTCCATGCTGAATCGTAAATGGAAGAATTCGTAAAGTAGGCGTCGAGTAGTGCGGTACTATCACTAAATTGGGCATTGATATCCGGGCAATCAATGGTAATCGTATCGGTAATTGTATCACGGTAGCACGGGTTGGCGGCTATGAGCTGAACATTATATTTCCCTTCACTGGAATAGACATGAGTAGGGGAACGACCCGTGTCGGTTTCTCCGTCACCAAACTGCCAGTACCATTGACGGGCAGTGATGGAGTTATCGATAAAATAAGCCGTTAACCATTCGCTACTATCAGAAAATGAGGCGTGAGGAGGCATCTGGCAGATACGGATATCGTCGAAAGTAAGACCATCAGTAGCATCTAATGAATTGGCATCATAGTTGTCATCCTGGCCGAAACGTAATTGAAAACTCTTAGTGAATTGTTGACCGTGATTGGCTAAATAACGGGAGAGGTTCAGTTGAATGACCGTATCATATATACCATCAGACAGGGTGGCGGAAACGAGATCATATATGTTGATCCAGTTAGCAGTATCACTTTCTCGTATCCAAACACTATCTTGATTATCTGCCTCGTCGCCATGACTCATATAATGAAATTGTAAGGATAAAGAATCTTTAAGCGTATAGTTAGAGAGGTTTTGGGTGAGGCGTAAATAATTTACAGTTTCTCCGCCGGGGTCATCAAGGGTAGCTCCTTGGCTTCCAGTATGGGCAAAACCCGTCCCGGCATTCATACGTAATCGACCATTTCGGCGACTCGTATCCCGGTAATCCCATTCTGGTGCATCAGCTATGACGATTTGATGGTTTACAATAGTGCCCGGGCTCTCCGTGGATTCAAAACTTTCCTGAAAAGGGAGTGAAATCGTATCATTGGCAACTTGCTTGATCAATTGGTTGACAGTATCATTAGTATTTATGGTATCGGCAGCGTATGAATGCCATATTGTAGCGGTATAGTTATTAACCGCTGCCAGATTTGCGGAATCAGAAAAAGTAAAGTGGAAAGTATCATTCGGAGGACAAGGGCGGGTGGGAATAAGCGTATCATGGACCGGGGGATTTCCATTTATTTGATAGGATAAAGGGATAGTATCAGTAGTACGAAGTGTATCGCCCCCGTTATTCATTATTATAGGAGGTACAGGTTCATTGGGAGTAAGGGCTTGGGAAGTAAATTTTCGACCATTAAAAGGCTGAAAATAATAGAGGGCAACATCTACGGAAGGGGTGGTATGGATACTAAAATTATCAAATCCAATTCCTTCATAACTATTGACAAAAATATCCGAACCAAACACGAGGCGAAAGAGTACGTGAGGTTCATTTTCCAAATTATACAAACTATGCTCAGCTTTTAGCCAACCGCCGGAAGAAGCGGTCCATCCTTGCTCACTACCGGTCCAGGACAAACCATTGATGGTATTATCATTATACCAATTGGTTGAATCTCCCGTATTTCCTATTTTTTGCCAGGTATCTCCCGAATCGGTAGAATAATAAAGTGCTGCCCCATCCCAACTATCTTCGGATTCGCGCCATAAGCTAAGACTTACTGTTGGGTTTTGGAT
>CAZIGO010000141.1:1971-6354 GCA_964538595.1 uncultured Chitinophagales bacterium
GGTCAAAACAAGGACTTTCAATGTAGGAGGCTTCCTCATTATTGTAATTACCGGTTAAGTTAGTCACCCAGGCCATGGTATCCGAAGCGGCCGTATCGATAATGGACGCATTAGGTTTTCCCAATTCCCAAGTGTTATTTTGACCATCGGCAAACCACCCATTTTTACCTGACTCGAATGTATTATAGTAAGGATAGGTGTTGATAAAAGGTTGGGAAATAATGGTGGTGTTCAATAAACTGTCGTTCGTACGATTGGTATCATTGACTACTTGAATCCAGCAATTAAAATTATACGTCTCCTTATTGCTTAGATCTTCAGTACTACTGAAAGTATAAGTTATAGTATCACCGGGGGGGATAGGGGAAGCGTAGGTTTCGGTATTGATGGGGGCGCTATTGAGTTGATAATTGATGGTAAGAGAGTCGATAGAATCAACGCCTGTATTTGCAATACTTAGGCTTACTTGTTCGCTATTTGTTAAGTCACATCCCGTGGTTGGATCGATAAATTTGACAAGCTCACCATCTTTTTGAGGGACCTTATAGATACCAATGTCATCAAGCGCCATATCACTGTTATACGTAGCACCCGTAATGCCTCGAAATTGCAAGAGGATAGGGCTCTTTGAGGTAAATGCAGATAAATCGATCCTACGGCGTTTCCATGGGTCTGAGTTATCTGTCTGTTGTTCTCCTTTTAAAGAGTCTAAGGGCCACCAAATACCATTTCCCGTATCTACTTCTATGTAAAGATCACCCATACCAGAGCCATAGCGATGATACCAGAATTCGAGCATAGGATTGGTAATGGTATCTATCACAAGGGTATCACTGCGTAAAATAGCGGTAGAATCATCGCAATAAGAAGAAGCTTCTGTATAGATATAATTGCCAGTGCCATCATGATCCTGGTCGGGTCCGGAATTAACAGTAGGAGTATTGTAATTATTAACGGTCCAGTCAATATTATCTTGGGCAATGTTTTGCCAAAGGGGGCTTGTACTACTTAATGTACAGTTATCTCCACAATAAGTGTTACATGTCGTATCAAAATTGAAGTTTGTATAATATTGTTGACCACTTAAATCATTTCCCACTAAGAGCACAAAGCAAAGTACCAGCGTAACTCGTATCAAATTATACTAATTTAAAAATTAAAATATTAACTAATTAATACTGGTACAAACATATCATAATTGAAATAGTTTTGCAAATTAAATGAAGAAAAAGGTCAATAAAATTAAGACTGGAAGGACTCGGCTACCTCTTTATTTTTGATACCATTTTCATAATTGTAAAAGCCCTGTCCTGATTTTACACCAAGATCATCAGCTTCTACCATATTGATTAATAATGGAGAAGGAGCATATTTAGGTTGGCCGAATCCGTCATGTAATACGTCTAGAATGGCTTGGCAAACATCGAGTCCTATAAAATCTGCTAATTCAAGGGGACCCATCGGATGTCCCATCCCCAGCTTCATGACAGTATCGATCTCTTTTACACCGGCGACCCCCTGGTGTAAGGACTCAATAGCCTCGTTAATCATGGGCATTAAAATACGGTTGGCGACAAAACCTGGATAGTCATTGACCTCTACTGGTGATTTATTTAATGATTGGGCCACTTCCATAACCTGCTCAGTAGTCGTATCGTCCGTGGCATAACCCCGTATCACTTCTACCAACTTCATGACGGGGACAGGATTCATGAAGTGCATACCAATGACTTTTTCAGGACGATCGGTGACAGAAGCGATCTTAGTAATAGAGATCGAGGAAGTGTTGGACGCTAATATCGCCTCCTTTTCGGTAGACTGATCCAATGTTCTAAATATATCAAGTTTGAGGTCCACTTTCTCAGTAGCTGCTTCCACTATTAATTCAGCGTCCTTAACGGCCTTTTCGGTTGAGGTGAAAGTACTGATACGATCGAGGGTATCGCTTTTGTCCGATTCACTGATCTTTTCTTTCTTAACTTGACGATTAAGATTTTTCTCAATGGTTGACATCCCTTGATCAAGTGCTTCTTCAGATATATCGGCTAACGAAACATTGTATTCATTAAGAGCAAAAACATGAGCGATACCGTTGCCCATTGTACCTGCTCCGATAACGGCTATATTTTTCATAAGTCTTGTACATTTTGAGTTTATGAATAGATAATGTAGGGCAAATTTAATGAATTAGTGGAGAATCATCAATTTACGATTCCATTCTTTGCCGCTTGTCGAGTAAAGTTTTACAAAGTAAATCCCATCGGTCCAATGGCTTGTATCAATCGTTAGGGATGAAGGCGACGGGAAAGTTTGCTTTTTTACAATAACTTGTCCTCTTGGATTAGTGACCACTAACTGGGCCGGTGTGTTACGTGTAGGCACTGATATAATGGTACGTTGATCAGCAGGGTTGGGATAAAGAGAAAGGGACAACGATTTTTTTGCAGGTGAAGGGGGAGAAAGGGTAGAAACTTTCCGGCAAGTGTCCGGTAAGGGACGGGCAATCGTATCAGTTCTGCTGGAATCTACAATACCAAGGGCATATTCTCCCTTTTGAACGTTATACACTTTTATAGCACCAAATTTATCTGTACTGGAGCCGTTTGTCATTATTTCAAAGGAATCCACGATAGACCATGGATCCCCCGGTGACGGTCGATAGATCATTTTAAGATCGTTCTCCGACGTTGAAAACAGCTGAGGATCAAGGTAACCATAATTACTTCCTCCCGGCTTTCGCCCGTCATATTGGAAACGGGCGGAGGCTTGCCATTGATCAGGCCAGATCCCTTCAATCTTCCAATAGCGTTTACCGGAGAGTAGAAGTGTATCGGCGGCTGACGGGAAAGAATCTGGTGGTACAAAGTTATGAATGACCCGCACGAAAGCAGAGTCCGTTAAGTTATTGACATTCATATCCACAAATTCCGTATTAAAGGAGTAAACGCCGGTTGTATCGATAATTTGATATTCATCAACAGTAGCATCATTTATTTTTTGTTCAAGGTCTATAGCTGTGTAAGTAGGTTGAAAGGGGAGTGAAACGGTTGTTTTCGTGCAGGGACCGGAAATAGTAACAGTACGCTTAATTTGTTCCCAATTATCATTCATAAATGTGACTTCTACCGGCATATTGTCCAGATGGTCGGGGGCGGCATATAATCGTTGACGAATATACAGGGTGGCTGAAACATCATTCCCACTTCCCGTAAATTGGGTAGAATCCAATGAAATATGGGGGAACCCCGGCCAATAGACCCATTTTTGAAAGAAATCCGTTAAGTCTTTACCAGAACAATCCGAGAGAAATTGCTGAAACTGTTGCGAACTGATCGCTGAAAAAGCATGCTCTTTCAAAAATTGTTGTACACAATCAAAATAAGTAGAACTGCCTACTACATATCGTAATGTATGAGCGACACCGGCTCCCTTGTCGTACACATGCGTACCATAAGTATAACTGTGAGGTATACCCTGAATAGGCCGAAATCCGTCATCTTCGATATGCGCGTAACGTAACACATGGGCATGTTTCTTACGCACCTCCTCTTTGTATCGTTCTCGTCCATAAACCCATTCAAAAAAGAGCATTTCAGAATAAGTGGCCATACCTTCGTTGAGCCACATTTCTTTGGCGGATTGACAAGTGACCAAGTCGCCCCACCAATGGTGCGAGAATTCGTGAGCCATTAAATCTTCATACTGCAGGGTACCGTCAATAGCATTAGCCGGATACGCAATGTTTGTTGCATGTTCCATAGCACCCGAAGCAAAGGGGACCGCATTAAACCCTACACGATCAAATCGGTGCTTCCCATAACGGGCAGTGAAAGCATTTATAGCCTTTGGCAAGTTAGTAAATGATTGGCGGAGCTGGGCCGTATCTGACGGTGAGGCATTGAGTAGTAGAGGTATGTTTTTATGAGTATCAGTAATAGAGGCATAATTTCCGATGCTTACCGAGACCAGGTAAGAAGGGATGGGATCGTTCATTTGCCAATGCCACTTGACAGTACCGTTTTGCTGTTTCTTATCTTGTAACAGGCCATTACAAAACGCTCGTTTTGTAGTGTCCGTTGTGACATGAAAATCATAAGTGCTACGTTCTGTGAAGTTGTCATAGCAGGGAAACCATACGCGGCCATAGCTGTGGGGGTCAGCACTGAACCCTACGCCCAAATTAAAAGCAAAGTTGCTGTTAAAATAAAAGCCTCCCCAACCGGAAGCATCCTTTTGAGGTTGTCCTTGGTAATAGACCGTAATGGAGGAGGTATCACCTTTGTTAAGGGTAGTAGATAGAGTAACGGTTAAAGTAGTATCATCGTAAGTAAAAGAGTTAGTGGAGTTATTTTGGGTTACTGAATCTACTTGTAGTTGAAGGAG
>CAZIGO010000142.1:0-6023 GCA_964538595.1 uncultured Chitinophagales bacterium
GATTTACCCTGAAACAAAAAAAGTAATAGGGCTGATAGTAAAAACATATAGCGTATTGAGACCAATACTCTTTTCATATCTTTAGGAACAGATTATTGGATCACTAGAAGATGAAAATGTAGCACGCTCGATGACCATTTAATTGCCGTTCTCCCTTTTTAAAAGAGAGAATAATAATTTTATAATGAATGGACAAATGATTACTTTTGAACCGTTACTTTTCGGGTAAAATACCCTACTTATTATGAAGATAGCTATTATCGGTTATGGTAAAATGGGCAAAACGATTGAAAAAGTTGCCCAGGAAAGGGATCACAAAATTGTCGCTAAAATTTCCCGCGATGATAAGCTGCTTCCCCTAAAAAATGTGGATGTTGCGTTAGAATTTACCTCACCCGGTAGCGCTTATGACAATATTTTATCCTGTTTTGAGAAAGATATCCCTGTTGTATCAGGTACGACAGGTTGGAGAGATAAGTTTTCTGAAGTAGAAGAACGGTGTAAGAAGGAAGGTAAAAGTTTCTTCTATGCCGCTAATTTTAATATCGGCATGAATTTGGTTTTCGCATTGAACCGCAAGTTAGCTGAATGGATGAACCATCAACCCCAATATGATGTAGCGATTTCTGAGACACATCATACGGAAAAAAAAGATGCGCCCAGTGGAACGGCGGCCACGATAGCTGATGACATCACAAGCATTTTAGAAAGGAAAAAGAAGTGGGACAACACCCTAAGACAACAGGAAGCCGACAGTTATCCGAATCCTGACAACCCACCTTCTTCCCTTAAAGTGAGTTCCTACCGTCAAAAGGGAGTCCCGGGTATTCACCGTATCATGTATGCTTCTAATTTCGACACGATTGAAATCAAACATACGGCTCATTCGCGGAAAGGTTTTGCTTTAGGTGCTATTATAGCAGCAGAGTGGCTAAAAGGGAAAAAAGGATGTTATGGCATGAAAGATCTTTTAAATCTTCAATAAATGATGATGGGAAAACAACTATTCAACAAGTATTTTGGCACATTAACTTCCCGCCAACGTAAACTCTTTATGGGTTTACTATTAGCTGGCGTTCTCTTCTTTCTTTTATTTGTGTTCGTTTTTCAAGTCGGTTTATTTAGTTCAGTGGTAATATGCACCATTTACGAGATATATATAATACTGTACTATTTTATTACTAAGCCTCCCCGTACCGGTCAAAAATCCACTTTCCGTGAATGGATTGATGCGTTAGTGTTCGCTGTCATTGCTGCCACTATTATCCGGGCTTTCGTCATCGAAGCCTACACGATTCCTACTTCCTCCATGGAACGAAATTTATTAGTAGGTGATTTTCTATTTGTCAGTAAAGTTCATTACGGCACCCGTTTGCCTATGACCCCTATTGCTTTCCCCTTTGCTCACCATACGCTCCCCCTCTTACAAATAAAATCTTATACTGAATTTCTACAATTACCCTATCACCGGTTGCCCGGTTTTATGGACATCAAGCGTAACGATATTGTCGTCTTCAATTATCCTGTAGAAGACTTTCGCCCTGTTGATAAACGGGAAAACTATATTAAACGCTGTATAGCTTTACCCGGTGACACCTTGGCCATTAAAAAACAACGTGTGCATATTAATGGCACCCCCAGTGAGCGCCCCAACAACCTACAGTTCAGTTATATAATTAAGACCGATGGTACTCCACTTAACCCCCATACACTAGAATCAATGCATATTAAGGAGGGGGGACCGATGAGCGGAAAAAACAATTATTTATATCATACTACCCCCGAAAATGCTCGTCGATTAAAACAATTTAAAAATGTAATAACAGTACGCCCCTTTTTGCAGCCTAAAAAACGGGCTTCCCGTAAAAGAGGGCTTTTCCCGGAAGGTTCCGCTTACAACAGTTGGACCTTAGATAACTATGGCCCCCTTTATATTCCCAAAGAAGGGGACACCGTCCAACTTACTACAAAAAATATTTCTAAGTATAAACGCATTATTCATATTTATGAGGGTCATAAATTGAAGGTTGAAAATGATACCATTTATATTGATGGAGAGAAAAGCGGACACTATGTTTTTGATATGGATTACTATTTTATGATGGGAGATAACAGACACAATTCCTTAGATAGCCGATACTGGGGTTTTGTACCCGAAAATCATATCGTGGGTAAAGCATGGTTTATTTGGATGTCCTGGGATAATAATGATGAATTTTTAAGCAAGATCCGTTGGAACCGGCTATTTCAACCTATTCATTAGTACTGTATTAGACATTTAGATCAAAAAAGTGTTTTATGACGAACGGTTCTTCTCATCGGAACACTACTCATCCCCCAATAGCTTTATTGACCGATTTTGGTATTGAAGATTGGTTTATTGGAGTTATGAAAGGTGTTATAAACCAAATTAGTCCCGCCTCCCCTATTATAGATATCACCCATTATACCCCTAATCAGAATGTTTTAGCGGGTAGTTTTATACTCTGGAATGCGTACTCCTATTTTGAAGAAGGCACCGTTTTTGTTGGAGTGGTTGACCCGGGCGTTGGAAGCGGACGTGATGTATGGGCAGTGACTACGGATAACTATTATTTTGTACTTCCTGATAATGGACTGATCAATTTGGTATTATCAGAAGCCAATGTCCAGCAAGTGATCAGTGTAACAGAAAAAGATTACATGTTGGATCCGATCAGTAACACATTTCATGGTCGCGATATCTTTGCCCCCGTCGGAGCCCATATAGCTGCCGGTGTATCACCGAATAAGATGGGTAAGACCGTTACTCCTCCCGCCCCAGCACATGAGATTATCTCTATCCAACAACCCGGGAACTACCAAGGGGAGATTATTTATGTGGATAAATTTGGTAATCTTATCACAAATCTACATGTTCCTTCTTCAGTTGAAGGCACCATCACAATAAAAGATACTACCTATGACATTGCAACAACTTATTCAAAAGCAAATGTGGGGGAACCGTTGGGACTCATCGACAGCAGTAACCTATTAGAAGTGGCTGTCCGCAATGGTAATGCCGCCCAAACATTGAAGGTTAACCCTCCGGCTCCGGTAACAGCTTCCATTGAAGAAATAGAACAGCCCAATCAATAAAAATAGGAGATCTATGTCCTCTCGCCTTCAACAGATACTATGGTTCTTGTTATTCACGATAATATTTTTACTCTCCCTTGATTATTGGACATGGGATTCTCCCCTACAATTTACGCTTTTCAATTTCCCCCAATGGCTTCATTATTTTATAGTATTACAGTTAATTTTTGCAGCTGCTATAATACTTTTTATCAAATATTATTGGACTCATAATAATCCTCGGTAATGGTAGTTTATTTTATCATAGCCGCTTATCTACTGTTAACACTGCTTGTGGGCTATTATGGCGGATTCCACGGCGAAAAAACACCCGAAGATTACTTTTTAGCTAACCGAAGTATAGGGGCTATAGTGATGTTATTCACCTTTATAGCCAGTAATTTCAGTGCCTTTTTCTTTATGGGTTTTGCAGGAGCCGGTTATCGTATTGGCTACAGCTACTATGCCATGATGGCGTTCGGGACAGCTTTTGCAGCGTTAGCCTTCTATTTCATTGGATTTCGTACTTGGCAATTCGGGAAGATCAAGGGATACATCACCCCTCCTGAAATGATCGGCGATTTTACCCAAAACAATACTTTAAAAATATTATTTATGATCATTCTGGTTTTCTTTACGCTCCCATATATAGCTATCCAACCCATGGGAGCCGGCTATATCCTTTCTACCCTTACCGGCGGCCAGATCCCCTATTTTGCAGGAGCTGTTATACTTACTGTATTTATTGTCATATATGTATTCGTCGGTGGTATGCGTACCGTTGCTCTCACAGACCTGATCCAGGGCATTCTGATGTTCAGTCTTATGATAGTAGCCGTATGGGCTATATCGGATGATTTAGGAGGATTAGCCCAAGCAAATGCCAAGGCTTTCCAACAAAACCCTGAACTTTTTTCGCGATCAGGGGGCGGCCACTATTTTACCCCACAAAAGTGGTTTAGCCTCATGATATTATGGTTGTTTTGCGTGCCCATGTTTCCTCACATGTTCATGCGGTTCTTTATGTCAAAAGATGCTTACTCATTCAAATTTTCCACTTTTTTCTATGCATTATTACCTTGTTTCTTATTTATACTGCCCGTTATCATAGGTGTAATAGGACATTTAACATTTCCTGACCTGGCCGGCGAAAAATCGGATAAGATCATACCCATGATGCTTATGGAACATACTTCGCTGTGGTTAGCTGCTTTAGTCTTAACAGGGGCCATTGCGGCTTTTATGTCTTCACTCGACTCTCAACTGCTAGCCATCAGTACTATGTTTACCCGCGATATATATCTAAGTTTTATCGACAAGGAAGCTTCCTTAAAACGCCAAGTTATCTTAGGTCGCATATTTGTAATTTTGTGTGCTTTAGCCGGTTTACTAATTGCAGCTGTCGCCGAACAATCGATCTTTGCTATTGTCAAAATGGCATTTACCGGTTATGCAGCGTTATTCCCCACTACGGTAGTGCTACTTTATGTTAAACACATACCACCTATCACTTATATTGCTTCTATTATAAGCGGTGAGATTATACTTATCGGCTTAACTTTTAATTGGATCCCCAATAGTTGGTGCTTCGGTTTTGATCCTATTATTCCTGTCATCTTAATCACCTCCGCTATTATAGCTATCGCCGCCCTCCTGTATTATCCCCGGTTAGAGAAAAGGAGGGTATCCTCCTACTCATAACCCACTCGCTCTCTCATTATTTTCATATTACACTTTTTATCCACACTTTATTGTTAATATCTATTTGAAAAGAAGTACAATAAACAGGAAAAAAATCCTATTTTTATATCCCGTAACAAAGAATCACTTTAACCTCAAATCTCATGACTAAGCATATATTTGTTACGGGCGGTGTTACTTCTTCCTTAGGTAAAGGAATCATATCAGCTTCTTTAGGCAAACTCTTGCAAGCTCGGGGCTATAATGTAACCATTCAAAAGTTTGACCCTTACATCAATGTAGACCCGGGGACAATGAACCCTTATGAGCATGGCGAATGTTATGTGACGGAAGACGGTGCGGAGACAGATCTCGATCTCGGCCATTATGAACGTTTTTTAAACACCTCTACTTCCCAAGATAATAACGTTACGACCGGCCAGATTTATCAAACTGTCATAGATAAAGAACGGCGGGGGGATTATTTGGGAAAAACGATACAGGTCATCCCCCACATTACAGATGAGATTAAGCGCCGCATGTTGTTGCTAGGGAATAATAAGAACATTGATATTGTAATTACGGAGATAGGCGGTACTATCGGTGACATTGAGTCGCTTCCATATATTGAAGCAGTACGCCAATTGAAGTGGGAACTCGGTAAATCGAATTGTATTGATATCCATCTTACCTTAGTTCCTTATTTAAAAGCAGCCCAAGAATTAAAAACCAAGCCTACCCAACACTCCGTTAAAGCACTGCAAGAAATTGGAGTACAACCTGATATCCTAGTTTGCCGGGCCGAACGTTCTTTAACAACCGAGGTACGCCAGAAAATAGCCCAGTTCTGTAATGTAGAAATTAATGCCGTCATTGAATCACTGGATGCCGACACCATCTACGATATACCTTTATTGATGATGAAAGAGGGACTTGACAAAACAAGCTTGGAAAAGCTTCAACTATCCACTGAAAAAGAACCTGCCTTAACACAATGGCGCAAGTTTCTTGATCGTTTAAAACATCCCAAGACTGAAGTTACTATAGGTTTAGTAGGCAAATATGTAGAATTAAAAGACGCTTATAAATCAATCCATGAAGCCCTCATACACGGGGGGACAGAAAACGAATGTGAGGTACACATTGAAACAGTGCATTCCGAATCTATTAACTCCGACAATTTATCAGAGAAATTAAGTCACTTGGACGGTATCTTAGTAGCCCCTGGTTTTGGTGAAAGAGGCACC
>CAZIGO010000142.1:6089-6347 GCA_964538595.1 uncultured Chitinophagales bacterium
AAAACATTCCCTTCTTAGGCATTTGCTTAGGATTACAATGTGCCATTGTAGAATTTGCTAATAACGTATTACAACTCGAAGGGGCTGACTCCACAGAATTGACGCCCGATACACCTCATCCCGTCATTGATCTTATGGAACGCCAAAAACAAATCAGCCAAAAGGGAGGAACCATGCGGTTAGGGGGTTACAAATGCAATTTGAAAAAAAATACCATTGCAGCCCAAGTTTATAAAACTTCTACTATAACAGAGCGCC
>CAZIGO010000143.1:0-4262 GCA_964538595.1 uncultured Chitinophagales bacterium
AATCAACAACCCGAGCCACCGGGCGAATATCCGTTTACCCGTGGCATCCACTCCACCATGTACCGCACCAAGCTCTGGACGATGCGCCAGTATGCCGGATTTTCCACCCCCGAAGAAACCAATGAACGCTATCACTATTTGCTGGAACAAGGAAGTAAAGGACTATCTGTCGCCTTTGACCTGCCTACGCAAATTGGATATGACTCTGATCACGCTTTTGCTGAAGGGGAAGTAGGGAAAGTAGGAGTGGCTATTGATTCATTAAAAGACATGGAGATATTATTCGACGGAATTGAATTGGATAAAATCTCCACCTCCATGACGATCAACTCTACGGCTTCTATATTACTTGCTTTATATGTAGCAGTGGCCAAACAACAAGGGGCTGACATATCAAAATTACGAGGCACAGTTCAGAACGATATCCTCAAAGAGTATGCCGCCCGCGGCACTTACATCTATCCCCCTCAACCCTCTATGCGCCTTATTACTGATATGTTCGAATACTGTAGCGAAGAAATGCCCAAGTGGAATACCATCTCTATCTCCGGCTACCATATGCGAGAAGCTGGCTGTACCGCCGTACAGGAAATTGCATTTACTCTCTCCAATGCCAAAGCTTATGTTCAAGCCGCATTAGAGAAAGGACTGGATATTAATGTATTTGCCAAGCGATTGTCGTTCTTTTTTAATGTCCACAACAACTTTTTTGAAGAAATTGCTAAATTCCGGGCTGCCCGACGAATGTGGGCCAAAATGATCAAAGACCTGGGAGCCACGGAAACACGAGCCCAAAAGTTACGCTTTCACGCCCAGACCGCCGGCTCCACCCTTACAGCCGAACAACCTAAAAACAATATTCCACGGGTTACCATTCAAGCCTTGGCAGCTGTTCTCGGTCAAACCCAATCATTGCACACAAACGGATACGATGAAGCACTTTCTCTTCCTACCGAAGAATCAGTTCAACTGGCCCTCCGTACCCAACAAGTTATTGCCCATGAAAGTGGAGTGGCCGATACAGTAGATCCTTTAGCGGGGTCGTATTTTATCGAAAACCTGACGAACCAACTCGAAGAAAAAGCTTGGCAATATATAGAAAAGATCGATGCCCTGGGCGGCGCCGTCAAAGCTATTGAGCAGGAATACATACAAGACCAAATTGCTCAAGCTTCTTATGAGTATCAAAAAGCAGTGGAAAACAATGAAAAGATCATAGTGGGGGTTAACAAGTACCGCTCCGATTCCCAAGAAGCAAATCAAGCTATTTTTAAAGTAGATGATAAAATACAAAAGGACCAGGTAGAAAAGATCAAAGCTTTAAAAGCAGAGCGAGATGAAGAAACGACTCAACAATCGTTACAACAATTAAAAGAAACGGCGCAATCTGATCAAAACTTAATGCCCGCTATTATAAAAGCCGTAGAAAACTATGCCACCTTAGGAGAAATTTCGGATACTTTACGGGATGTTTTCGGGGAACATCTCGCCTAATAAATATTGTTGAATATTATAAGTAAAAGTGACCCAAAAAGGACTTTAATACACCATATAAGCAGAAACAAGTATTGCCAACAGTTTTAGGAAGCAATACACAAAACCCTTTTGTGCCAACGGATTAAAGATATTAAAAAAAATATTAGTTATTATTATAGGAAAAATTGCCGCTCATAATAAACTGTTATCGCAAAAAAAAAGTCAAGGGGAAAACCCCTTTTTTTGTAGATAATTTTTTTTCATTTTTGTTGATAGTTGATTGATAATCTCAGGTACCTAAAAAAGTTTTAGATATATGCCCCAAGCCAAAGATGTCTGGCAAAATTGCTTAAAAATTATTAAAGACAATGTAAGTGTTCAAAGCTATAAAACATGGTTTGAACCCATACAACCTGTTAAATTAGAAAATAAGGTATTGACTGTTCAGGTACCCAGTCAATTCTTCTACGAATGGTTAGAAGAACATTATGTAACATTATTACGTAAAACGATAAAGCGGGAACTCGGGGAAGATGCTCGACTGGAATACCGGATCGTTATTGAAAGCAGTTCTTCTGAAAAGAAGCAACCCTATACCATCAATATACCAACATATAATAAGCAAGAGACCAAAAACCCGGAGGTTTCCATGCCCTTGAATATCGGTACTTCCATCAAAAACCCTTTTGTCATTCCGGGGCTTAAAAAGGTAAAGGTCGACCCTCAACTCAACCCCAATTACAACTTTGATCGCTTTGTGGAAGGAGATTGTAACCGGTTAGCCCGTTCCGCCAGTTATGCGGTAGCTTCTCAACCGGGGTCCAACTCTTTCAATCCGCTTGTAATTTATGGAGGCGTTGGTTTAGGAAAAACGCATTTAGCCCAGGCTATCGGTAATGAAGTGAAGGAGAATCATAAAAATAAGACCGTTCTTTACGTTACATCGGAAAAATTTACCAATCAATTCATTGATGCTCTCAAAAATAATTCGGCCAATGATTTCGTCTACTTTTACCAGATGATCGATGTACTGATCATGGATGATATCCAGTTTTTTGCCAATAAAGACAAAACGCAAGACATCTTTTTCCACATTTTTAACCAACTGCATCAATCAGGCAAACAGATCGTGCTCACCTCTGATCGCTCACCGCGGGATTTAGAGGGTATTGAAGAACGGTTACTATCGCGGTTCAAGTGGGGGTTAGCAGCTGATCTCCAACAACCCGAATTTGAGACGCGCATAGCCATTTTGGAAAATAAGATGTACAACGATGGCATTGAACTTCCCAAACAAGTAGTTGAATTTATCGCTTATAATATCTCCCGCAATGTACGTGAACTGGAAGGGGCTCTTATTTCCCTCCTCGCCCACTCCTCACTAAATAAAAAGAAAGTCGATCTAAAACTTGCCAAAAAGATCGTCAAGAACTTTGTAAAAAATATTAACCGAGAGATCTCTATCGACTTTATCCAGAAAACAGTTTGTGAATACTTCGATATACCCACCGAATTAATGAAAGCTAAGACCCGAAAACGTGAGATCGTTCAAGCCCGTCAACTGTCGATGTATTTAGCCAAAAAGATGACTGAGAATTCGCTTAAAGATATCGGCAAACACTTTGGCGGTCGAGATCATAGTACGGTTATCCACTCCTGTCAAGCAGTTGAAGACTTATTAGACACTAACGAAGAGTTTAAAGAGTCGGTGAGCGAAATAGAGAAAAAGCTTAAGCTCAGTACCACGTAGTAGCCCATTTCTCTTTGCGTTCCGCACAAAACGATTGATAGGTAGGAAGTGTTGTAAGTGTATACAAAAATTACTATCTTATCGCAATTCTATACGGAGAGGTGCCTGAGTGGCCGAAAGGGGCGGTTTGCTAAACCGCTGTCCCCTTCACAGGGGACCGAGGGTTCGAATCCCTCCCTCTCCGCTTTTACTATTTTTATTAATATGTAATTCTGCTTAAACCCCTTGAGTTTACTGGGGTTTCAATCTCACCCCTTCTTATAACCCCTTTTTACATCCGGGAATTTCGGATACCGATTCGGTTACCACCCTCAAAAACAGGCTCTTTAATGGTAACCGAAAGTAAAAAGTTCCTTATAAATGCAATCATTTAATAATTGCAATCGAATGATTGCATTGAGCCTCAGGACTTCAGGTCGATTTTCCCGTACTTTATAATTGTTAACCGTAAAAAGGGAACCATGAGTTATTCAACATTTTCAGTTCTAAGACACCTCCGAAAGAACCGTATCAACAAGAAAGGGGAAGCCCCCATTTATATTAGAGTGACAATAGACGGGAAAAGATCCGAAATTTCTACCCATGAAAAAGTGAAGGTCGAAAAGTGGGCTCAAAAGAAACAGAAAGTAAAAGGGCACAATCAGGTAGCCAAAAGTATTAATGAGCACCTTTTCCAGCTTGAAAATAAAATTCGTAAGCTCCATTCGGATCTCGTGATAAAAAATGGGTATACTACTCCTCAAGAGAGCAAAGAACATCTCTACCACAATCCCCAGAAGCAACACACCGTTGATGAGATATTTCAGCCTCACAATGAGAAAATCAAAAAGAAAATCGGCAATGGATTTGCCCGAGGGACCTACATTAAGTATCGGACCATTAGAAACCACTTTATAAACTTTTTGAAAAAAGAGAGGAACCGGGAGGATATAGAACTGGATAAAGTAGACTATAAACTCATCAGTGACTTTTACGATTTCATGAAGATCGATTTCTTGTCTTCGTTTGGAGTGGAGGCTACGAACAGTATGGGGGG
>CAZIGO010000143.1:4272-6321 GCA_964538595.1 uncultured Chitinophagales bacterium
CTTTGGCGGGAAGAGCCGGACCGGAAGCGGAGGATGGAAACGGCATGAAGGGAGCTGGGACGAAAGTTGCTGATTACCCCTCTTCTGCAAGAATTTGTTCTATTGTTTTATTTAACACCGGTATTTTATTCTTCACAATGTCCCACACAATATCATAGTCAATTCCAAAATAATGATGGGTCAATTTGTCGCGGGTACCGGCTATTTTGGACCATTCAATGCCCGGGTACTGATTCGTAATGTCTTTATCCAGGCGTTTAACGGCTTCTCCAATGATTTCTAAACTTTTGACAATTGAGCGTTTTAGCGTAGGGTCATTGACGACCTGACGTTTCGTGCGCTCTTGGGTGACCTGTAAGATATAACCGCATTCTTCCTGAATATGACGCAAAAAATCAAGCTGCGAGGGGGACATATTCCACTTCTTTCAAAATATATTTTCCGATATGCTTATTTAACGACCGAGGCGTGATCAGCTCCACTTGACGGCCCGTCAGCTCTTCTAAAAACTGGGCCAACTCCATAAAATTATCAAAGGTTTTTTGACGCGGTTCAAAGACGACATAAAAATCAATATCACTGTCCGCTTTTAACGTTCCTTTCACAATGGACCCAAAAATGCCCAACTGTTTGACCCCATATTGACGAAGGGGCTGTTGGTTTTGGCGAAGTCGTTTTAACAATTCTTCTTTTTCTTGGACGGGTTTGGGCATATGGTAAAGATAATAAAAGTCCCGTAGATTTTCCCAGCGAAATATGATGAACCTCTTTTCGGGCTATTTTCTACTCCCTTTCGATACGTGCTGCGCCACTGAGTGTAAGCTTCCCCAAAAACTGGACAGGTTAAAATTGTAAATTTTTCTCTATTTGTCAATTTCTAAGATTTATTCAAAAAAATTTCTTTATTACAATTACGCCTTGTTCAAACAATGGGAGGCTTACACCGCTGCCAATCAGGCAATAACGGTAGTACCAGTATTTTTCAAGGTTCTTCTGCCCACTTTGTGTATAGAGGGAAAAACTGCTGAAGACCATCACTAATACAAAAACAAGTTTCCTAATATTCATATCATTGTTTTTTGAACCAACGAATACTGTCGGACGTAGTAAAACTCACCAAACCGGTATTTTTCGCATAGTGGAATTGTATAACCGGTGAACACGCATCATCTTCATTACATTTTGCTTGTATCACATCAGTATATTTCTTACCATTTATAGTTTTAGCGTTAAAATAGGTGTCATTACTAGTGGTAAATTTATTATCGTTATAATTGTAATAGGTCATATCATATGTAGGTTCGTTTGTAAATATTGCAACTCTTCTATTTTCTAACTCAGGTTCAAACCAGTACTGTTGATTAGCACTCTTCAATTTACACTCAATCACCTCCCAATACTCCCACTTTCCACAGTCCAATTTAGATGCTCGTACTGTATCGTGCTTGTAGTTGTTTACGGTCAGTGTATCCAATGCACCACTGTCACTCTTAAACACCACTTCCTGGCCGGGACAATAGGGGTTCCAGCCCTTGTGATCGTCTTCAATAAACACGTATTTGTTTTTGGCGTTATGGCACATGCAGCCGGTTAATAGAAAAGCCGTAAGGCTGAGGAAGACGATCATTAAAAGGCGGTTATATGTGAGTTTATTGGTCATCCAATATTATTTTACTAACGTGTATGCTATTATTTACAAATCCATTTATTTTTCATTATCAGTCTCTTTAGCATTGATTTGTTCTACTTTTTGTTCCAGATTTTTTAGTCGCTTATTCAATTGCTCATTCTGTTCTTTAAGACGTTCATTTTCTTCTTTTAGTTGCTTGATTTGAGATTGTTGGTTTTGCTGTTCTTCATGTAGAGAGGTAATATCCAACCGATTCTCTTCTATATTTTTTGTCATACCTCCCATAGTTTTACCCACATCAAGGCCATTTTCTTTAATTTCTTCTGCACTCGGTATCCCTGGTAGGTGATGATGCTTTTGGTAAAACTCCTCTTTCTCCGCAATACTCATTGGCTTGTAATCATTTTTAAAAACATAAT
>CAZIGO010000144.1:0-2986 GCA_964538595.1 uncultured Chitinophagales bacterium
AGCCATCGATTTTCAAACCAATTATTATCAAAAAACCGGTCATTATCAAACAAATCAGTCAATAATGAATATTGCCGGTTGGATGGTTTATTGCTTTTATCACCAGGGGTATTTCGGATTAAGGGAGACATAGGACACAGGTTTTAAGTGATTGATACTTCCCTGTCAAAGGAAGTTTAAATGGCCTCCTCCTTAGTAAAGACAAAATTTTAAAATTTTTTTCACTTTGCCGCTCGTTTGGTAAGGGAGGAAACACCCTATTTACTTATGACAAAAATTAAAATAAGACTTTTCCCCCTAAAATAATCTGATATTAATTATTTTTTTATCCAGAAGAAGTCCGGTTCGGTTCTTTTTTCTTTAACTCACAAGACGACAAACCGAACAATTTATATATCGGACACCAGGTTAGCATGGCAGTTCCTACTAATATTAGGCCAATAAGCCCCCACCAGCTTCCATAATAATATCCCATAAAAACAATTAATAAACCTAATACCATTCTTATCCATTTATCTACTTTACCTACGTTACATTTCATAAAATTGAAGTTTTGAGTTAAAAAATATGTTTATGTTTTACTTTCATATAGCGTTAGTAGCGGAATTTCAGCCCGAGCGACCATTTCCTTTGTCTTGCTTCGGTTAAATAACCGTTGCCAAAATGGACGTTGATGGTGGGTCATTGCTAATAGTTTTATCATTCCGGTATTTAACTCTTCTTCTAAACCGGCGATCAGGTCATCTTCATTTATATCTTTATACAAAACGTGCGGATAGTCAATACGCTTTTTAATTTCCTCAAATGAAGCTGGTGGCTGATCATACAGCAGTTTACTTTTCTTTTGTACAGGGCTAACATGTAAAAAGTAGAGCGTACTATGGAATAAACGGGCAAAAGCTACCAATTGCTTCAATACATGATCCGGAATTTCTCTTTCCAGGTCCGCCGCATAAAGTATATTATCCAACCCCTGAAACTCCGACTGTTCCGGGATAGCTAAAAGAGGACAATTCACTTCATCAATTATGTTGGTAGTATTGCTGCCGGCCATTAATTTTTGTATTCCTTTAACACCTTTAGTAGCCATGACTACCATATCAATATCTTTCTTTTCCACGATACTAGATATCTGGTTATGAAGCCAGCCATACTGTAATATATCCCTCACCTCTATAGGTGTTTTGCCGACTATCTGTTCAATATAATTATACAGCTCTTCAAAGTTTTTATTGATCTTATCTCGAGCCCCCGGTTGCAAACGGAGCTTTTCATTTTCAGTAGACGACTCATCGATAGGTCCATGATAGGCATGATATAGATATAGTTTAGCCCCGCTTTTCTTAGCGATTTCAACGGCATATCGCAATGCATTGTAATTGGCATGAAGCGAAAAGTCCGTGGGAAATAAAATATTATTTATCATAAAGGATACATTTTGAGATTACCAACTGGCAAATTCAAGTATATTCACCCAATAAACATTGAGCGCTCCGATGGTCCATATGAGCGCAGCAACAAGCGTAATGATACCATACATCAACCGCCATTTTCGATATTGGTACCATTGTACAAAGGGCCAAGCTAATATACCACTTAGCCCCGAGAAGAAGAATCCGATAGCAATGGGATAAGGGGACCAAGACAGCCCTAAATTTATAATACGGGTTCCTATAATAAATGCAGCCAATCCTCCTAATAACGCATAAATAGCCAATGGAGTGAGCGTACTCTCTCTATAGCATGCCCATGCTAATCCGAGCATTATCATACCAAACAAAACGGTTGGCTCACCAAACGCAATATTAAAACTACCGGGCAACGGCCAAGTCCATATCATATGTAATCCAATAATTAAGGATAAGCTACCGATTAGGGTAAAAGGTATGGTCCAAGGCTTTTTTTTGTCCCCTTGAAATTGATTTTTCAACACCATACTGGCTAACAGTAAATGACCAGCAGCTACATTCACTAAAATTAAAGTAAGGTAATTGTTATATTCCATAGTTTTATTTTTATAATAAAAATTTTAATATACAGTTAAATAGTATAATGAGTAACCAACTTATTAATCTGCTTCATCCGATTCACGTTTTTTATGGGGGGTTAAAATAGGTTGCTTGGGAGAAGGTGAGTGCAGATCATATTTTCTTTTGGTAGCAATAAGCCACTTATCCTGCCAGCTTTCCCTACGATATCCTAAGAGATGAAGTATCTCCAACACGAACCAACGAGCAATACGGGTATCGATCATAAGCGTATGGTTATCAAGCGGATACAACTTTATACCCGGCAGATACGGTAACAAGCGTTCGACACGCTTTTTTCGCAAATAACGGGATACCGAAAGCCAAAAGGGCTTGATTTCCCTGATAATATAGTATCCGCTACTCCCTTGTTCTTGATAAAGGGGCATAAAAATATAACCGGATTCTGATGCTTTGATCTTTCCGCTAGTATTGCGTGCTAATACTTCCCCTTTTTGTATTTGTTGAAAATTGACATATCCTTTTTGCATTTGAAAATCCTCGTCAGGTGCAATTTTATAATGGTCACGGATTTCAAAAATGCCCCCTTGTTTTCCTGTGAACTTAGAAAATGTTTTATAAAAATGTCCAAAATCAGATATGTCTTCTTCCGAGATACAACCTGTGAATGCCAATACTAACCAAATAAATGCTTCATGATTTTCCAGGGAAGCGAGCGAATTGTGTTGTCCCCCTTCGAATCCCATCGCCTTATACCCCCATTCATTAATATAGTTAAGTAAAGTCCCTTCAAGCTCTTCTTCAATGCCCAAAATAACAGGGATAGGAAACTTTAAAGCAAACTCTCGATTACGAAGAGTATCTCCAATAGTAATGAAGGGCCGACTTTCAGAAGATGTAGTATGTAAATCTACAAAATATACTTCCTCCTCGGCTTGTTCTATGATCTTTTCCAACTGCTCTAATAATTCATCCTGTTCTTTCGTTTCCGCCAACGT
>CAZIGO010000144.1:3011-6262 GCA_964538595.1 uncultured Chitinophagales bacterium
CGATCTTCCACACTATAGTTATGAATGGTTTCCAACCTTTCCGGATTCCACATCCTGTTTAAGTCCTTATCGATAAACCGTTGTCCTGCTTCCAAGGCTTGTAAGTTTCCTGCTAACATATAAATATCCCCTTCCCCTGCTATAGTACTGTTTTTTAGTTCATATAATACCTTCTGCAAAGCATACAGACCCGCCGGTTCGTTCCCATGCATACCTGCTACAAAAATAATAGTCGGGCCCTGTTCATTACCTAAATATTTTCCTAACAAACGATCTTCCAACGTCACTCCTTGTTCAATCGAATATCGGTGAGTAACTGAGTGGTTCTCATTTTTTGTGTTTTTCATACATTTCATCAGTATCCTTGATTTTTAGAATCAATTATATTCTTAATTATATCTAAAAAATCGTGTTCAGTCACGATCCCCCGCAGTTTTTCATTACGGACCACTAATAAGCAACCGATGCCGTGTTGATCCATTAATTCTATAGCTTTCTCTATTCTTGTTTCCGGGTGAACGGTAATAGGATCAGTAGTCATAATATCTTTTACCTGTAGGGACTCCGCATTATTGTACTGCTTTTCATTAAAATAATCGAGAAGGTCTCGAGAAGTAAGTATACCTACCAATTCTGCCTTTTCGTTTTCCACCGGCACATGACGTATAAAATTCCAATTCATAATATTGGCCGGGTAATCGACCCAATAGGTATCTCTTACCGTAAATACATCAGTGGTCATAAACTGTTCGACGTGAGAATACCGATTTCTCCAATGGCCGGCTTCACGCAATTCAGGTAAAGACCATTCATGCACAGGTATATTTTGATTTTGGCGTTTCATCATACCGGCGGTCAAAGCTAAGAGGGATTCATCCTTTGTCCCTTCTTCACTTAGCTTACTATAGCTATCCAATAACCACTGTGCCCCGTTCTGACGACTTTCTACTCTTTCTTTAATGATAGTTAATAACCCGTCTATATCATCTTGGTCCACCTCAGCCTTTTGCAATCCATTTTTCGCCAATGGTAATAGTTCATCAAGAATCAATTTATCGACCGGTATCGTCTTACCATTTATCCATTTAAGTTGAGTATCCAAACCATAACGAGCGGTTTTAATAAAATTGCCCCGCACCTCATCAAAGTTCATTTTTTCCGGTAAATTTTTATAAGCTTTCGGCCAATCAGCATTCATAAGCCCCAACCAAAAAGCTGCATTAGCGACTTCATCCACAATCGTAGGACCTGACGGTAATACACGGTTTTCAATCCGTAGGTGAGGTTGTCCGCCGGTAATTCCATAACAGGGCCGATTCCATTTATAAATGGTTCCATTATGAACCTGTAGAGCTTCCAATTTTGGAATCTGTCCCTTTTTCAGTAAAGACAAAGCATCCTCTTCGATATCGGCCCCTAACAGAACACGAAAACGGGAAATATCATCTCGAAACACTTCAAGTACAGAATTCTTTACCCACTGCTTACCAAAGGTAACTCGTGGTTCCTGTTCGATCAAATTAAAGTCATATTGTCGAACATCGACTGATTGTTGAAAAAGGGCAATACGTGTTTCCTGCCACAACCGTTTTCCTAATAAAAAGGGAGAATTAGTGGCTGCCGCTAATGTGGGCGCCGCCATTAACTGAGCAAAGTTGTATTTTTCCGCAAACTCGTCTGGTGTCACTTGCATATGCACTTGAAAACTTGTATTACAGCCTTCAAACATAGTTGAGTTATGCTTCGTCACCAGTTCATCGATGCCATTGATCCGGAACTCATATACACCCCCTTTTATTTGATTCATCGCCTCACTTAAGGCTTGGTATCGATCCACCGGTGTTAAGTTATCTATTTGAAGATCCATCTGTCGTATAGTAGGTAAAATACCTACTAAACCCACATCACTTCCATTGAGTTGGGCTGCCACTTCTCTCACTCGTCCGATCTTTTGATCCAACATCTGGCTCAATTGTTTAAAACAATCCTGTTTAAAATCCAACGGAGGGAAGTTGATCTCCAAATTGAATTTAGCATGTTCTGTGGTATAATCTTTATCATCAAGTAAATCCAACACGTCCATTTCGATGGGAGACGGACGAAATGAACTATCCACTAAACACAGCTCCTGTTCAAACCCGATACGTTGTTCATCTTCAAACATTCCCTCCTCCAACATTTGCTCCAACGCTTTCATATCTTTCATTAAATGATTGACAAAGCGATTAGCTTGTTCTTGATCCTTTACTTGTTTGATATTATTGGAACCCATATCTTATTAATAATTTAATACAAAATACTGTTAAACAAATGTATACAGGGTGTCAGATATAATTCATGATAAAAATCAAATTTTATACCTACCCTCTGACTCCACTATTATAATTGCTTGTAACTATTGAATTATTAGTTGTCTTGCGGAATAAAGATAAAAATTTTATTATAGTCTTGAAAAAATGAACATATTTTCATAAGTTTGTGTTATATCAGAAAAAGACATCAAAATATGGCCACTACTTCTTCAAATAAAGATTCATTGCAAGCCGAGCAATTAGAACAGGTGGCTGATATTCTAAAAGTGATCGCCCACCCGGTTCGATTGAAAATATTAAAACGATTAGGGAGTCAAAACCGAGCCAATGTTTCAGAAATTATTGAACACACCGGATTGGAACAATCATTAATTTCTCACCATTTAACGAAAATGAAAGATAAAGGAATTTTAATCTCAGAACGCTCCGGGAAAAATGTCTATTACAAACTTAAAGATCACCATTTATTGAACATTTTTGATTGTATGAAATCGTGTGATTTGATCGATTAATTTTTTTGTATTTTTAAATGAAAAGATGAACATTTGTTAATTTATTATGGAATTAATTGAACTACTCGGATATATCAGTGCACTTGTAATAGGTACTTCGCTCGGGTTATTAGGTGGCGGGGGATCCATTCTCACGGTACCTGTATTGGTGTATTTTTTACAGATTGAACCCGTGTTGGCTACGGCTTATTCCTTATTTGTGGTAGGCATGGCCAGTTTAGTGGGTAGTATCCGATACATTCAACGCTCATTAGTCGATATCAAAACGGGATTAGTCTTTGCTCTCCCCTCTTTTACTGCAGTATATATAACACGAGCTTATGCTATCCCCTATTTACCCGAAGTAATTTGGCAAACATCCGCTTTTACCCTCACAAAAGACGGCTTTATCATGCTCATCTTTGCCCTTATGATGATCACCGCAGCC
>CAZIGO010000145.1:0-917 GCA_964538595.1 uncultured Chitinophagales bacterium
TCTACTTTAATTAATGATTCATTTACAAATGAAGTATAAAATGTAGAGATCTGCATGCATAATATGCAGCTCTGCAGATCTTGCAGATAAGTATCATTAAGGGGGATAGACTAATGGACGTAAATAGGTATAACAATATTAGTATGTGAACGGAGGTGAACAGTAAGAAAAAAAATATAGTATTTCAGTTATTTACTCAATGGATGTGTCAATCATTTAAGTTGTCAATTCGTTTGTTTAGTAGTTGAGCCATTTTGTCATTAGTAACCAAAGAGGTATCTATTATGCTTTTGGTGTTTAATACGTCTATGAAAGCAATGAAAGCGGACTTAGTATTGCGGTTGTTCAATCCTCCTTGTTTATCTACTAATGGTGGTTCTACCTCCTTAAGTAATTGAAAGGCAGGTTGTATAAGGTCTGTGTTACCCTTCTCTTCAAAAAGCTGACGGATGGAGTATATTTGCTTTGTTTATTTTTCCGTTTTTTAATTTTTGGTTTAGCATAACGGTATTTCTGTATTTTGTCATCAAACCAATCACATAAATTTTCTAAAGTTTGTTTATTGATTTTGATAACTCGTTCTGATTTATTGAGATCGTATACTTTTGCTTTGGCGTTGGTTAACATTTTTTTGCTTTCTTCGAGTCTTTTAATTCTCTTTTCGTATGGAAGGATATTAGCTTCCCAACTTTTGATTGGTTTTTCAAGGCAGTCTACTAAGGTGGAATAACTATATTGCATCTTTTCATGCATTATCCTATGATAGACATCATATGTACAAGCTTCCATATAAGTTAAATTGAATAGTTTTCTTCACCTCTGATCTCTTCCAACATCTCATCATCAAATAAATCTTCAAAGTCTTTGTTCATAAAGATGGCTTTTTAAATATTCTAAGTTTACATTTGGTAAGTAAA
>CAZIGO010000145.1:927-2767 GCA_964538595.1 uncultured Chitinophagales bacterium
TTGTTTAGAAGTTGACTAAAATTATTAAGCGTATACATATCCGTATACATAAAATAAATAACCCCTTGCCACTTCTTGAGCGACAAGGGGTTTGTAATTTAAGAGAGGTCGGGTGGGAAGTGTATCAGGCGGATAACGGCTCGGTCTTGTTTCCTCACGGATTAATGGGCTTACTACAGGTTGAGTTATCATTCCCCGCATCAGGTGGACCGAAAGGCAGTTCTACATAATAGCCCGGCCGATGGTGGCGCTTGGTCACATCAAAACTACTCAAACCATTCCGTATCCCACTACAACCCGTTCCCAGCCAAAGTATAACTACTGCATATATAATAAGCGATGTATGCCGTTTCATCGATAAAGAGCAATTTAAAAAAAATAATATAATATATTTTAATTTGTTGTAAGATTGACGTTTTTGAGCGAGTCTATGAATGGGATTTTTTAATGTATACTATCTAAATATTCGATAAATCTACAATTTAATATACCATTCGGCTTTCTCATTATCGCATTAAATGTACGTACCCCGACCATTCTTTTTTATAAAACGGAATCCTTAACACATAAAAATACACCCCCGTTCCCACTTCTTTCCCTTGCCAATTATTTTGGTAGTTCTCAGTCTGATAAACCAATTGCCCCCAACGATTATAAATTGTCAAAGCTGACCCCGAACGCAACCCCTCAATTTTGAAATATTCATTCTGACCATCTCCATTGGGCGTAAAGGCATTGGGTATATCGACCAAATCACCAGGGGCAAGTTCTTTTAAACGAAAATGGTCAACCAACACACTACCAAAATATGGTGTATCTCTTGCATATTGCACTTTTAGTGCTAACTGATCGTATTCATGGGTCGGAAATCCAATAGTATCCGTATATGTTTTCCAATAGGTATGCCGGACCGGCGGAGTACGCATAATTTCGTGTGCCGTATCACATTTCTTCATACCGCGATAAACACTTAATTGGACCGGATCACAATAACAAAGGAAAGGACCGCCCAGACCGATATTATGTCCAAATTCTTCTGAACGGGCTAAATCCATTTTTAAAATATAAAACCGATTTTTCTTCAATGATTGACGAAATCTTTCACTACAATCTTCGGTCGTCTGGGCATGTGGCCCTTTATTGCCCCGGGCCACCATACTGATATATGTATTTTTGTCGGAAGCAGATTTTGTAATAGAAAACTCACCCGGCTGAGTATCGGGCGTGCTTTCGTCATCACAAGTAAACCACGGATCGGGCGGGATGTCTTCTTGTGTTTGCCCCTCCAAGGAAGGGTTGTTCAAGTATTGACTCTGTCCTTCTCCAAATAGCATTAAAAAGGCAAAAAATAACAATCCTGAACCTAATATTCGTGTAGCCATACTACACGATTTATTTTGTCACCACAAAACGTTTCGTAAGTTTATTGTCTTGGGTTTGTAGCGTACAAAAATATACGCCCGGTTGTAAATTATGTACAGGCAACGATTTTTTATGGGCGCCCGCGGGTAAGCGTTGCTCTTGGATCAATATATGCTGGCCTGCTCCCTGAGCATTGCGAATTGATAATGTAACATTTGTAGCTTTGCCCAAGGTAAAAGGTATGGTACCTTCGTCTTTTACAGGATTGGGATAGACATTGTTTAGCTGAGTCTTGTAATGAGCGGATTTTTCTTGAGCTAAGTGTGCATTGGCCGAATCGTTGCCTGAATGATGGGCACTGTTATAAGCAGGAGACGGTGCCTTGCCATCTGTATTGTCAGCTTCGCTGGATTGCCCCTTGTTGGTAGAAGTAGTACGAACCAAGCTGCGCCCGCCGTTACACCACCATTCCTCGATC
>CAZIGO010000145.1:2777-3162 GCA_964538595.1 uncultured Chitinophagales bacterium
CCACCAGCTCCCACTCCTCGATCACGGTTTCAAACTCTCCTTTGGTTTCAAAACCATTAGTCATGACAATTTCTTCCCCGGCCTTGTACGTAACGTCTGTACTTGAGCTGACGATCACCGGGCCTTCATCGGTACAATTTTTTATACTGGTGCCGGTGTTCTTGTAATTAGCAGGCTCTACATCCCGGCCGGCTATTACCTTTTCCCGCCCCTTGACTAACCATGAACCGCCGTACTGGATGTTCTCTTCGTAATGGATATCAGGACTTACTTCCAGTTTTAACAATTTTTTGAGGTCCTCGGTAAGGGTTAAATGGGTCTTATTATCGTCTGAAGCAAAGGTAACGTCAAAGGGCGTATTAGCGGTTGGGTAAGGATAGCCCGG
>CAZIGO010000145.1:3172-3509 GCA_964538595.1 uncultured Chitinophagales bacterium
TTCTATATTGTTAAAATGAGGACCGAATTTATACAAACCGCCTGCCGGCAAGCCGATATTAGTCGTTGGCTGTACATCAAATGCACTTACTAATGGGATAAAGCTAAAGGACTCATGATGAACGGTAGCCCCTTGTAAGCCTGCTGCATCGATCGCATTCGATACACTAGTTAAACCCGCAAGAAAATCTCCGCCGGGTGCGTTATCGTACGGAGGAAGTCCTTCGCCTTCTTGATTACTAAAGTTTAAAGGAACACCAGGACGATACACCCCCTTAAAAATATCGTTATTCGAAGATCGGCCTGGCAATGCCCACACTTTACTGACAAAATCGGCC
>CAZIGO010000145.1:3546-6246 GCA_964538595.1 uncultured Chitinophagales bacterium
ATTTTGATTTTCTCCCGCTACACTACCATTTGAAATAGCTATTTTACGAGTATTATTAGGATAGTAACCTACATGAGCCAAGTCGGACAACCAATTTTGTCGTTTCGCCGTACCCGTATAATAGGGGTAAAGCATCTGTTCGGCAGCGGGGGTAAAAATAGGGACGGCTACGTCTTTCATAACCTTGGCCACGGGCACTAAAACAGGGCTATTTGTAGCTAATATACCAGTAATTAATAAATTATTTACCCAAAAGTTGACCATATGTTGCATGCCCAAGGGGACGTTGGCATTTTGGTGCGGGCTGTCGTAAGACACATAATTTCGCACATTGTGGGTTTTGTTCTCACTTTCCATCCACGCCAGCCCGTAGCGGGCCACCAACCCGCCCATGCTGAAGCCGATGACATCAATGGGTTCATTGGAGTTATTGTCATCTAACTTGTCGTTGATGATTTTAACTAACTTGGCAAAGGCAAGACCGTTGCGTTGAATGGCCGTGCCGCCCTTTTTGGGATTAAAGCCGATGATGTCAAACCCCTCTTCCCGTAATCTTCTAGCTAAAAACACATCATTATCTCGATCTCTCAAATTTAAATATAAGCTTACAGCCCCTCTATCATTAAATGGATCATAACCCTCAACAATAATAAGAGGTTTATCAATTGCATTTGTACCACAACCGTACCAAACGTGATATTTTGCCTCACCTTTATCTAAATTATATGCTTCATCCGCTTGGAAACTAACTGTTTTATCGGGATTATCGCTAAAAGGTTGCGATTTCGTTATGCCTGCTATAAAAACAAATACGAGAGTAATTATGAACCTGTTTTGCATATTATTTTACTCTTTTAAACTTTTTTCCTTCTTTAAAGTTTAATATATCTTCTGTTAGCCCTTGTACTTTCCTTATTAAATAGACACTATCTTTATATTTACCAGCTCCACCATACCTCACAATTAATTTTGGATGTCTATACGAATAATAAAATGTGTCATCGTAACTTACGTTGGGATCATCTTCTTCCACCCATCGTGAATTTCCAGTACTGTCAACGCTATATCCATAAACCTTAAATATACCACTCTTCAAAAACTCATATCGAGTATTTTTTGTACTACCTGCCCCTTCGTAAAAATGATACTTTTGTTCCCATAAACCTATTAGCATCTGCTCACACTCGGCATCGGTGTCGCACTCGATCTTGTTTTTCTCACAGCCTAACAAGGTCAATGCGAAAAATGCTGCTAGGGTTATGTCCGTTAATGCATTTTTTAACATTGTCTGCTATTGATTTTCTTTGAGCTTTTCTACTTCCTTTTCAATCTGGTGAAGGCGCTTTTGTAACTCTTTGTTTTCCTCTTTAAGCTCCCGGTTTTCCTTTTGAATTGCAAACAAATACATATAAATCTGCTCGATCTTGCGCATTTGTTTTTCGCTCATTTCGGAAAGATCTAGCCCATTTTGTTTAATCTTCTCTTCAGATGGAACTCCTTTCAAATGTTGGTTTTCTTTCACAAACTTTTCCTCTTCTTTGAGATCTTGCAACGTTAGCTCTTTATTAAATTCATCATCTCCCCAGTTGTCGTGAGTAGCTACAAACTTGCGAGCTACCGCTTTGCCATCAACAGCTAGTTGGTAGTCGGTGTGGTCACCACTTACTATATCATCATTTCCGATAATAGCATCGCCATCTACATGAAGTTTTGATTGGGGGCTATTCGTCCCAATCCCTACTTTACCGTCTTGATTAATGCTAAACCGAGATTGAAAAGAACTACCGCCATCAGATGAACTACTTATTCCGAAGATGTTTTTACTACTGTTGGCATGTCCCAAATACATGACCTGCTGGTTTGTCCCTGCCACATTGCTTTTAATAAACAGTTCAGGAGTGCCCCCATTTGAATGCAGGTTAAACCCAAAGTCTTTATTCCCAGTGGCATGCGTATTTCGTGTAAAGACAAAGTCATTTCCGTTTCCTAATTGAAGTAAATTGGTTGGTTGATCATTGGGAGGATAGATATGTAAGCGGGCAGAGGGTGAAGTAGTCCCAATTCCCACATTACCTGTATCCTCTAACGTCATAATTGTTTTTTCCGCGCCACCTACTCCTTCAATATTTTTTATATAAAACTGGTTTGGTTCATCTGGGGATGTCAAATGAGGTTCTAAATCCCACATTGTACTGTCATGTACCTCAAAAGTAGTAGGTATAGGATTAGGCGAACCACTTGCTTCTCTTTCCGTTAAACGAATGCCAGCATGACCTTCTTCAGGACAAGTTGGACAAGGAGGACCAGGGTCGCCTGTTCGAATATGAGTTGCTGTTACTTCAAGTTTTTTATTAGGGTTAAATGTTCCAACACCCACATTACCTCCATTATGATATAAATGGGAACGAATTGTTTTTATTTCACCTGTATTTAATATGGTGTGATAGGAACTTTCTGTCTGAATCAGAAATTTATCATCATCACTATATAGAGTATTGTCTCCTGCTAGGGTATTTGACCCTGCAATGATAGAATTTCCAATTTTTAAACTATCCACTACTAATATGCCTTCTTTAGTTACTCGCCCTCGCACAATATTATCTGTCTTTATTACCAAATCAGTCGCATCAGTAGTTCCTAAAAAGTGTTGGGAAGCATCTAAACCTTCATTACCTAAAGTACTCCAAGCATTCAACGCTC
>CAZIGO010000146.1:0-6224 GCA_964538595.1 uncultured Chitinophagales bacterium
GAATACCTAACCCAATTTAAACGAGCTGGTTTTATTGCTTCGGGAAAAAACCCCGACAGTGATTTAGTTGAAATAATGGAGTTGAAAGATCACCCCTGGTTTGTAGGAGTCCAATACCATCCCGAACTAAAAAGCACAGTTGATGCTCCTCATCCTTTGTTTACTTATTTTATTAAAGCGGCGATCCATTGCCGAAATCACTCATCTTCACAAAAAGATCATACAGATCCTGAAAAAATCGCTACTTATTCGTAGTTTTGCATTTTTATAGATGACTGATTAAAGTTAACAGCTAAGATGGATCGTAACTCGCTGATTGGACTGCTACTTATTGGAGGAATATTATTGATTTATACTTTTTATTTTGCTCCCACTCGCGCTCCAAAAGATACAAAGACCACTGATACAACTCATGTCACTTCCTCCTCTCCTTCTACCCAAGATACTACTACAGACACTGCCGCCCCTGTAGCTCAAAATGAACAAAACAAAACTTCTACTAATAAAGACACTCTTACAACCGACGGAGATTCTACTTCCCAACTCGCCCAATTCAAACAATCTCACGGACCCTTTGCTCAAGTTGCCTACAAAGCCCAACAGTTAGATAGTGCTTCTCAATATTTTACCATTGAAAACGATAACATCGCTGTAACTTTTTCTAAAAAAGGAGGTAAAATAGCTAATGTTCAAATTAAGGGATATCACACCTATAATAAGGACTCGCTGGTACTTTTCCGACAGGATAGCACCCAGTTCGGCTTCACTTTTTATGTGAACAATCGCCCTATTTACACCAATGATTTATACTTTACTACTGCTAGTAAGCCTTTTACTATTAGCGGCGAGGATGAAAAATCTCTTAAACTCAGATGCCAAGTAGGGCCTGAGAAGTACATTGAATATATTTACACCCTAAAAGGGAACAGTCATTCCATTGATTACCAATGTAATTTTGTCGGTTTTCAAGATATGATCCCTTCTAATAAAAAATATCTCACCTTAACGTGGTTAGCACAATTACGGAGTTTAGAAAAAGGGAAAGATCAAGAATCACGGTATACAACATTATATTATAAGTACAAGGTAGATGATGAAGTTACCTATGTCAGTGATGACAAGGCGGAGGTCAATGCTAAATTAGACTGGGTCTCTTTCAAACATCAATTTTTTAATAGTTCTCTTATTAATAAACAAACGTTCCAAGCCGGGAGTGAAGTAAAAGCGCAAACTTCTCCCAAAGAGGCTAATTATTTAAAGGAGTTATCGGCCGAACTGATTGTCCCCTACAATCATAAAAAGAATACCCAGTACCAAATGGAATTTTATTTTAGTCCAAATAAATATAATCAGCTAGCCAGTAAAAATTTATATCTTGAGGAGATCATCCCTTTGGGCTGGGGAGTATTTAGCTGGATTAACAAATATTTCATAATTCCTTTCTTCAACTTTCTCAATGCCTTCATTGCCAATTATGGTATCATTATACTGATTATGACCATCCTTATTAAGACGCTTTTAATGCCGTTAACCTATAAGTCCTATAAGTCGATGGCAAAGATGAAAGTGATCAAGCCCGAATTAGAGGAACTCAAAGAGAAGTATAAAGACAAACCGCAAAAGTTCAGTCAAGCCCAACTTAAGTTGTTCCGGAAAGCGGGGGTAAATCCACTGGGAGGATGTTTGCCGATGTTACTTCAAATGCCCATATTAGTGGCGATGTATCGTTTTTTCCCAGCTTCATTGGAATTACGGCAAGAAAATTTTCTTTGGGCCAACGATCTATCCACTTATGATTCTATTGCTGCTCTCCCTTTTAATATCCCATTTTATGGGGATCATATAAGTCTTTTTGCCTTATTGATGGCCGTTTCTATGTTGGCTTACACCCGAATGAATAGTCAAATGACCTCAGGTGCCGGCGGTGGACAAATGAAGATGATGCAATACTTTATGCCTATTTTTATGTTATTTATTTTTAATAGCTTTGCCGCTGCCTTGACTTACTACTTTTTACTCTCGAACCTGTTTTCCTTCGGTCAGCAATATTTTATGAAGAAGTTTTTAATCAGTGATGAACAAGTTCACAAACAAATTCAACAGAGTAAAAAGAAACCGAAGAAAAAATCAAAGTTTCAGAAAAAGCTGGAGCAGATGACACGACAAGCCAAAAATAAGAATTGATATGGTTCCTCGGCCTTTCCTCCTACTATTCCAGACGTTGTTATTATTCATTTTATTATTCTCTCAATGCTCATCAACGCAACAATCGACTGTTTCGTCACCGGAAAATAACGAAGTTGACGCTCCCCAACACAAGTCCACTAATAAAACAACGGTCTCAAAGGACACTTCAACAACTACCAATAAGTATCAGGTCAAAATAGATTCCAGCCATATTTCCACTTTTCCCATGCCTGATGCAGATTCATTATTTGCCAGTTTGCGTCGAACTTCCTGTTACGGCACCTGTCCTATTTATAAGCTTCGTATCTACAAAGGGGGATTTGTTTTATATAAAGGAAAAAAATTCAACCGTCAAAAAACTTATCCCGAAACGGGTTGGTATCGGACTACGCTGTCCCAGCGAAACATTGAAGCGATACAAGATTCTGCTCAACAAATCGGCTTCTTTGATCTCAACGACAGATACGACGCTCAGATTGCTGATGTAGCTGCTACTATCACATTCTTAAAGTGGGACGGACGTCAAAAGGAAATTTACCATCAGATGAAAGGACCAGATCGCCTGACTGATTTTGAGAAATACATTGATAATTTACTATATAGAAAAACTTGGACCCCCGTTAAAATTTTGTCAGAAAATTAACCGTGGGTGTACAAATTTGTTTGTCTCCCAAATTTATGGTAAATTTGTTATAAATAATTTGATATCTGTTCACCAAATAGAGAATACATGAAACGCGGTTTACTTGCTATCAGCTGTATATTATTTTCAACATTTCTATTATTAGGACAAGTGCAAAATATTCAAAATGCTCCTGTTTCTCCTACAGTGCATCCCCATCCTGATGCCATAGATCCTAACGAAATTAGTGACATCGGTAAAACTTCTGCTTTAAAAGAAGCATCCTCATTATTACGTACCTCTAATGTAGGAACAGTTGTGGGGACAACATTTTACGACCTACAAACTAATGCAGCTGAGCCCCGCCGTATTATGCTTGGTCCCAACGACAGTATAGTAACTACATGGACCGGTTCTTTCGCTGCTAATATAAGTGCCCCGGATAGAGGGACTTTCGTAAACATTTATGACGGTAACAGTTGGAATACCCCTCCGCCCCCTGGCACATCCAACGATACCCCCCGCTTAGAGGGTTCCATTCGCACAGGCTGGCCTGACAATATTATCACCTCTACCGGCCGGCAAGTAAGTATTTCACATAACCCTGCTTCAGGAGTTTACAGATTAGTACAAATGACACGCCCGGGGATTAAAGAAGGATCCTGGCAACAAACGTGGCCCGGTAATCTTCCCAGCAATGATACAATTCAAGGCATATGGCCTCGCGTTACTGTTGGAGGACCCAATAATAAAACCGTTCATCTTATCAATGCTGATTATCAAAGCTCAGGTGATGAACCCGCTCATACATTTTATTCACGTTCTACCGATGAAGGTATGACTTGGGATACGATGGAAAGATTTTTACCTCGAATGACGGATACTTCTGACTATACCCAAGTTGGCGGTGATGTATATTCTATTGATGCTCAAGATAGCACCGTTGCAATTGTAGCTGCCGACGGATATTTAAATCCATTAGCAGTTTGGATTTCACGTGATAACGGCCAAACTTTCACAAGAAAGGAAATTATCCCCCATCCCATTGAAAATATGTCACTGAATAAAATAAGCGATAAAAATGGTGATGGTCAAGCAGATACTCTTAAGCTTACCGATGATCGCCATCATGTACTTATTGATCAAAATGGTACTGTCCATGTTTGGTCAGGAGTAATGCGATATTTTGACGATGATCCCACTGATGAGCAGTTTAGTTATTTCCCGGGTACCAATGGCTTATACTATTGGAATGAAAATATGGGAGAAGATTCCGTGCAAGAAATAACAGGTGCCCTGGATCTCAATGACAATGGTGTGTTAGATATAACGAATATAGCTGCCTATTTTAGTAGTTTATCTTCTATGCCTTCAGCTGCTATTGATACAAGTTCTGGTACTATTTTTCTTACCTACAGTGCTATTGTAGAAAATACCGGTCACGATCAAACCAATCCTCCGGGACAAGACTACAGAGACATTTATTGTATGTACTCTCCGGACCAGGGTAAATCATGGTCTAAACCGGTGAACTTAACCAAAGATGCCAAAGATTCAATTGAAAGTATCCATAACAGTGTAGCCCGCATTGCTAATGGTAAGCTCCATTTGCAATGGATGTCTGATGACGAACCGGGTGAAGCAGTGACTGGTGCCCAGATCTCCAGTGAAGATGGTAATTTTCATGCTAACTTTATTCGATATAAAGGATTTAACTATAATGAAATAGATCCTGACACTGGTGCTCAGTTATTTATCGAACATGATTGTGGCACAAAACCTTACCAATTCGTTTTCCGAGATACATCCGCCAGTGCTCTCTCCTGGAAATGGAAGTTAGGCGATGGAACCACTGCCAACTCACAAGTGGTAAAACACACATACAGTAAGGACTCCACCTATCCCATTCAACTTGTTGTGGAGGACTTATACGGAACGGACACGATCATGGATACTGTAACGGTCATTGATAAAACATTTGCTAAGGCATCCAATGATACCAGCGTATGTCCGAATGATAGTATTCAAATTTCAGCGCAGGGTGGAAATAGTTTCAGTTGGTCTCCCGCTACGTCAGTAAGTTGTGATACTTGTCAAAATACATTTGCAAAACCTGCAGCTAAAACAACTTATGTAGTAACAGTGGACTCATCAGGCTGTGCGGATAATGATTCAGTTGTTGTGGGAATTCATTCTTTACTCAATTCCCAAATCACAGCTGATCCTTCAAGCATTTGTAGGGGAGATTCTACCACTATTTCAGCAAATCCAAAAGCATCTTCTTATAAATGGACACCGGATCTAAATATTGCCTGTAATACTTGTCAAAGTACATCAGCGTATCCTAACAGTACACGTACTTATGATCTGACCATGACCGATTCAAATGAATGTGTAACTGAAGATGCTGTTACTATTGATGTGTTTGATGGTGCCCCTGCCATAGATTCCTTTAATGTAGATATGATTGATAATACTGCACTGATCAATTTCGGTGCTTCAAATGAGGATAAAGTTGTATGGGATTATGGAGATGGAACGACAAACAATGAAACGGATCCCGTTTTTCAATATGAATATGCTGATGACGGTAATTATACGATCACCCTGAAAGTTATAAATCCCTGTGATACTACTGTAGAAACCACAGATGTTGTAGCAGGGGTAAACGAACCGGGTGACAAATCAGCTTCACCGCAATTTTCCGTTTATCCTAATCCTACTCAACATACCTTCTATTTAGAAATGGATCAGCTTACTATACAAGAGGATATCACAGTAGAAGTCCATAATAAATTGGGACAAAAGGTGTATAATAAGCTTTATGAAGTTCATAAGAGTAATAAACGCTTAAAAATAGACCTTGATCAACCAGAAGGTATCTATTTCATCAGTGTAAAAACGCAAGATGGTATAGCTACAAGAAAGATCACGTTAGGTCGTTAATTTGCACTTCTACTGATCCTAACTAAAAAAAAAGCTCGCCCTGTTGACAGGGCGGGCTTTTTTATATTATATTTCCAGGGAATATGTTTGATACATTTCCTTGGAATAACAAACCGTTTTTACGTTTACTCCCTCCTTTTTTAGCTGGAATTTTAGCTAACATCTATTTAGGACTCTGCCCTTCTCTTTATTCCACTGTTATACTATTAGGTCTGCTAATCATTTTTTATCAATTTATTCCCTCTAATCAAAGCTATTATTATAGATGGATAAGTGGCCTAATAATTTATTGCTTGTTATTCTCATATTCCGCTTATTTAACCCATCAACATACAGAAAATACTCATTCAACACACTATAGTCACTTTCTTACTACACAAAAATATAGCGTATTAAAAATTAATGGTCCCATACATAATACGGAACAATATGCCCGCACTCAAGCAACAGTAATAGCCATAGCAGATAG
>CAZIGO010000147.1:0-6220 GCA_964538595.1 uncultured Chitinophagales bacterium
GCTTTAACCCCCGGAGATAAAGTAATGGCGGTCACATTGTCTTGGGGTGGGCCGGCCGTCTATCCCGACCGCTATCAGCGGGGCAAACGACAATTGGAAGAAAGCTTATCACTGAAGGTAGTGGAGGCTCCTCACGCTCTCCGTTCGGCCCAATGGATATATGAGCATCCCGAAGCCCGGGCTGATGACCTGATGCAAGCCTTTACCGATAAGTCAATAAAGGGGATCGTTAGTACACTGGGGGGTGAAGACTCTGTCCGTATGCTCCCCTTTATTGACGAGACTATTATTGCAGATCATCCAAAAGTGTTCCTCGGTTTCTCCGATACTACCTGTACTCATTTGGCCTGCTACCGGGCGGGACTGGTTTCTTTTTACGGACCTTCTATTATGACGGATTTTGCCGAAATAGGCGGGGTATTTGAATATATGGTGGAGCACTTGCAACGAACATTGTTTCAAACTCAGCCGGTCGGGCCCCTTTCCCCCAATCCCGATGGATGGGCCGGAACATATACGAATTGGGGCGATGCCGAACAGCAGGTTAACGCCCGTCCCTTACAACCTAAGCAGGATTGGCGATTCCTCCAGGGAGAAGGAGTGGCAGAAGGGCAGTTGCTCGGGGGATGTGTCGATGTGCTGGAAATGTTAAAGGGAACAGACTATTGGCCCGCTGCAGAAGAATGGAAAAACAAAATTATTTTTCTCGAAACAGCGGAAGAAAAAATGACGCCCAACCGGTTTCGCTTTATATTGCGGAACTATGCAGCGCAAGGCATCTTAGATGTGATACAAGGTCTGTTATTAGGGCGTCCTAACGAAAATCGTTATTTAGGAGAGTATGAGCGGGTTTTGCAACAAATCTTGCAATATGAGGTAAAACGCCCCGATTTACCGGTGGTGACGCGAATGGATTTTGGTCATACAGAACCGAGCTTGACCTTGCCTTATGGCATAAAAGCAATGATTGATATGGATCAACGCACCGTCGGGTTGAGAGAATCTGCCGTTAAATAAACCGTCTATTTGTCAATAGCTGTCTTTTCAAAACCCAAAGCGCAAACAATTATTATCCACCCAATAATTATAGTATATTAGCGTCAAATCGCATCTATGTCCCATCGGATCAACCGTGATCTTAAAGAATTGGTTCAAGATAATGTCATCGCCAAATCTACTGCTCAACGTATACGGGATTATTATGCTAAAAAGGGACGTGATACTCGCGACATACTGTTTATTATATTAAATATACTGGGGCTCCTCCTCATAATAGGAGGCCTGGTAATTATAGTAACCCACTATTGCACCGACTTCACCCGGCCCGTTCAAACGTTTTTTGCGATCTTGCCCGCTATTGTCGGTACTATTTTCTGGGGGTACAGTTATTTTAAGACACAAGGCGATAAAGTTTGGTTAGAGGGAAGCGCTGCATTTTGGGGAATCGGGATTGCAGGAGGGGTACGATTGTTAAGTTATATTTATGGTTGGCCTTTATCTTTAGCCGAACAGTTAGTACTCAGTACGGCTCTTTTACTACCTGTGCTTTATTTGACGAAATCCACTATTGTTACAATTTTATTTTGGATAGGGGCTACTACATACGTCGCTCAAACAGGTTATACCTTGGGCCTCAAGGAGGGCAACCCCCTCTGGTATTGGGGAGTGATTGCTCTCGTATCACCGTTTTGTTATTATTATTATGCTAAAGGAACATCGGAGGCCGTATTGGTTGTACTCAATTGGAGTATTCCTGTTTCTTTGACTATTGCTCTGCCCACTTTTATGGAGAGTGCCGGTGCCTTTATGATCATGTCGTATGTCAGTTTCTTTAGCTTACTATTTATTATCGGGCGCTTCGATTACTTTAAGGATTGGCGCATGCGCAGCAACGGTTATTTGGTGGTCGGCTCCCTGGGATCAGTCATTATGCTGTTGTCACTCAGCTATTTTTGGTATTGGAAACACCTGCACGACCAGGCATTTATACTACAAAAGTTGATCCACCATCCCGAGTTTTACTGTGCTATCGGCCTGTCCCTCCTGGCTACTATTTTGTTGGTAGATAATTACCGTAACCAATCTCCCTTGGACATTGTGTTTCTCGAGATCGTTTATCTCCTTTTTCTTGTGTTGTTTTTTATCGGGTGGGGGAGTCCTGTCTTAGCCATGGTACTTGTAAATATATTGGTCTTTATTATCGGTTTTGCCGAATTTTACAAAGGAGCTACGGAAGACCACTTGGGCATTTTAAATTACGGCTTACTCATCATTTCGGTGTTGATCGTGCTTCGATTCTTTGATATTGATTTTAGCTATATCACACGGGGCATCATTTTTATTTTGATAGGGGCCGCATTTCTATTGGTAAACTACTGGATGCTTCGTGAACGCAACGAAGCCTGATACCTCTCACTCCATTAACCGATATACACGAGCGTACATAAACTTATTTCCTTTAGTCTTATCTGGCTACTAACTTTTAGCTACCAACTCTGTTATCCTTCAATCTCCCATGTTGTAAGAGTTGTATTTCTGAACAATGCATAATTGAACTATCTATATTTATGATAAATTTTGACAATATGACAGTAATTATTTATATTTGTTTTTAATTAAATTTGTTGTTTTGTGAAATATTTGTGATGCGGTTGCTATACAATCTTTTCATGAAAGTATTGATCGTTTTAGCCTTTATCGGTATGATGAGGCACGACAAAATAAGAGCGCAACTTCTGGAAATACCGGAATATCAACAAATTACAGAAAATAAGAACGGATTTAATGCTCAACTCTCCTATGGTGATCGTTTTGGTTATAGCGCTACGTGTTTAAAAGATTTGAATGGAGATAGTATTCAGGATCTGGTGGTGGGAGCCCCGGGCGTTGATGATGGAAATGGCTACGATAAAGGGGCTATCTGGATATTATTCTTGCACCAAGATGGTACCGTAAAATCGCATCAAAAAATAAGTGACACCACAGCGGGCTTCAAGGGAGTACTATCGCCCGGCGATCAATTTGGTGATGGTTTGGAAAGTATAGGCGATATCAATGGAGATAGTATTCCCGATATAGCTGTCGGGGGAAGGTTGGCGGATGGAGGAGGAAATAATAAAGGGGGGCTATGGGTACTTCACATGAAAACGGATGGCCACGTCAAAGGAAAGCAAAAGATCACAGCGGGGAAAGGAGGCTTCACCGGTGGGTTAAATAATGAGGATAACTTCGGCAACAGTATTACTATCGGAGACGACTATAATGGGGACGGTATACAAGATTTGGTTGTCGGAGCACCGGGTGATGATGACGGGGGAACGAACCGTGGGGCTTTATGGATTTTGTACATGGATAGTAATTATACGGTTAAAGATGAAAGTAAAATTAGCCAGTTGAGGGGAGATTTTGACGGTATGTTAGAAGATGGGGCAGCATTTGGTAAGGCCGTCGATAATATAGGAGATATTAATAACGATGGGATCAGCGATTTAGTAGTAGGAGCCCCCTTTACTAACTCCGGTAAGCCCAATAAAGGTTCAATATGGGTTTTGTTGATGGATAATGGGGGAGAAGTTAAAAGATCACAACGCGTTTCAGCAAGTACCGGAAATTTTAGCGGCAACATTAAAGAGCGGGATCGCTTCGGGACGGAAGTGGAGGCTATATGGGATATAAATTGTGACAGTAATCGAGATATTGCAGTAGCTGCTCCTCTTGCTGATGATGGAGGGGTGGACCGGGGGGCTATATGGTTGTTGTACCTTACCGATAGCGGTACCGTATCCGGGTATCAAAAGATCAGTGATACCACCCGTAATTGGAACGGTAGTTTGAGAGATACCACATTATGGGGCATCGAAATCGTTAATGTGGGCGACTTAAATGGTGATAGCTATAATGATCTCTCAGTCAGTAGCTTACAAAGTGAACCCATTGGTAAAAGTGAGGGAACCGTATGGCCTTTGTTGATGCAAAATAGGTTGCCTTTTCAGTTATCTCCCGCTGATACGACACTCTGCCAAGGTGATAGTATTTTCCTTCAAACGCACCTTTCTTGGAATCCCCGTACCCCCTTGTTGTATAAAGGATTTGATCAGCCGCTGTTATCAGTATGGGGGGACACTGTTTGGCGCTTGTCGCCAGACGGGACGCTTATGGATACCGTACAAGTCGAAAGTTCACTACCTCGATGTGATATCCAGGGCAACGAAACGGCTCGTTTATCAGTGATACCCCCCATCGGTCTGGCGGCCCTCCCGGATACAACGCTTTGTCAAGGGGACACCGTTCGTTTATCATTGCAACATGATAGTAATCTCATATGGCAACCTACTCATCACCTCTCCCAACCCGACACGTCCGCTCCGTTAGTTTTTCCGGACACGACAACACCATACCAGGCCCGCGCAGCCAATCGCTGTTTCCAGGATACAACGGACATTACAGTATCAGTTATACCACCGGTGCAACTGACTACTTCACCAGATACGACAATATGCCGGGGCGACAGTGTTACCTTGCAAGTACAGTATGACAGTACTTACACCTGGTGGCCGGAACAGGGACTCCCCGATACGTTAGACCCAGCACCGGTAGTAAGCCCCGATACAACCACTATATATCGTGTAAAGGCCCGGAACCGATGCTTTTCCGATACCGCTTCAATTAAAGTAGCTGTACGCCCACCGCCCCCTTTAACATTACGGCCCGAGCGAGATACCATTTGTCGAGGTGACAGCATACAAATCGATGCTTCTCACCCGGGCGGTCCCCTCTATGATTATAAATGGCTGGACACCACTGCACTTATAAATGCCAATTCCGCTGTGCCATGGGTATTCCCCGATAGTACAGCGTCTTACCGGGTGGAAGTGTCCGATTTACAAGGGTGTACTCATGAAGATACTGCTCACATCACCGTTCGCTATCCGTTTACGCATTTTATTACCCCACATGACACTACTATCTGCTCGGGCGATACTGTTTTACTAAGAGCAAGTATGATACTCTTAACTGGTCCCCTTTACATGCCATAAGTGCGCCGCAGGGAACGCCCGTAAAAGTTTATCCGGATACGCCAACTACTTACAAGGGAATAGTGAAGAACCGAAGGGGGTGTACCTCTGTCGATTCGGTCACGATCGGTATCTCCAACCTCAACCCGCGGCAAGATCGTGGGACAATAGCCCTATGTCCACAAGATAGTGCCTTGTTGCGCGCAGATACTTCTGTTACTGCTACTTATGAATGGTCAACCGGTGATACCACTGCTCAAATTTGGGGGTTCCCGGGGCGGCAGTATAAAGTGACGGTAAAGGACAGTGAGGGATGTGTTCAGCGAGTAAAGCATATATCGGTTCAACGCCGGCAACCGGGACATCTTAGCTTACAACAACACTGTGATACGTTGAGAGCCCGGGGTGGGCATGGGAGGTATTACTGGTATCACAATGATTCGTTGGTGGCTATTACTTCACGTCCGCACTATCACATCCGCCAATCCGGCCGCTATTTTGTCCGGGGGTTAGACAGTAATTATTGTTTAACCACTTCGGACACCAGTACAATTATCTATTCAGGCCCTCCTACTTCTTCCGTTCGAATTTATCCGAATCCGGTGAATCGGAGGGTTTATCTACAGTTACCGCATTGTAAACCACAACAAGTTAAAATAAGTATACTGACGGTACAGGGCACGCCCGTCAAGGAATTCACGAAAAGACTATTACCGGCTTCCCCGGCTCACCATAAGAGTACTTCATGCACTTATCCCATGAAAGAAATTTCGTTAAATGTCGCCGACCTTTCAAGGGGTAGCTATATCATAATCGTACACAGTAAAAAGCATACATGGACCTATCGACTGGTCAAAATATGATAATGCTCATTTTAGGGGTATGTCTGTTTTATGAATTATATGGGCAAACCGTGGCAGAACCCATAACAGGAGAAGGGTATAGTACTCTTTACATGAATTATGATGAACGCCGGGGAAAATACTCGGAGTTACCTAATCTATACGGCTATTGGAGCGGTCGGCAACAAGTGAGTATATATAATATTCCAATAGAAGCGGGATGGAGTTTTACTACTACCACGCCCAGCCATCGTTATATTCCCAACAAGATTGACGTAAAATTTGATGTGGATCGCTTCCGTCAAGATCTCCGGCATAGGGCCCGGAAACATATTAAAAACAGAATAGCGGGAAAACGACGAC
>CAZIGO010000148.1:0-6167 GCA_964538595.1 uncultured Chitinophagales bacterium
AGTGTATTGATCTTTCCCTTACGTTTTGCCCAATTGGCTCGTCCTTATGCCCCGGCTTTGTTTTTTATGTTGTTTGCTATTTGGTGTTGGAATTATATAATTTTTGGGAAACTTCGAAAGAAGTATTTCCGGTGGCTATGGGTCGGTTGGATTGTAGGAAGTGTGGGAGCCATGTATTGGCACTATTTTAGTTTTCTGATGATTGGTATTGTTGGCGTTTCGGGACTGTGCTTCTTAAAAGAAGATAATTGGAAAATGTATCTTTTGTCGGGGGCGATAATAATAGGTACTTTTCTCCCTCATCTCCCTATTACTTGGGATCAGTTAATAGTTAAACAAGGACTTACTTGGTTACCTTCTCCTACTTATTGGTTCGGTCCGAAATTTATTTACTATGCATTTAATCGCTCCTATTTTCTATGTTTGGCTTTCCTTGTTTTTTCTTTGGGCCCCATCGCTTATTTTTGGTATCGAAAAAAGCGATGGACAAAATTTCATACGTTATGTCTAATATGGTTCTTAACGCCGCTCGTATTAGGTTTCGCTTATTCAAAATGGGTTAGCCCTGTCATGCATAAACGGGCTTTATTATTTGCTTTTCCATTTTTGATTATAGGTAGTGTGGGTTTTGGCCCACGTCATTATAATCATAAAAAACTCATTCTATTGGGAGTTCTTTTGTTTGCCATAACTTCAGCAGGCTTGGGAAGCTTATTTATTGAAAAAAAGTATTACCGCACAAAACAAGGGGGATTTAAATATATGGTTGAAAGTATTTGCCAATGGGAGAAAAAGTATGATTGTCCCACAACAGCCACACTCAATATCTATTCGCCCCACTACATCCATTTTTATTTGGACAAAAGGCCCCAATGTAAAGTTACATTTGAACAGTATAGAAGCGATAAAGCCGCCACTCAAAGAGAATTGACACAAATTATAGAACAAACTGCCCAGCCTTGCTTCTTATATGGATGGCTGAAAGCGAAGACGCAACCCAGCAATCGTCGGGCTATATTGAATAAATTTCCGGTAATTAAGGCTATTGAACGACCTACTTCTAATGCTGGTGTGGTTTATTTTAGTCGGAAGGATAGGGGGAAGGTGGTCGCTCAGAATATTCCCCCTGAAAATAAAGCGCAAATAAAAGAGCATCCAACCTGGCAAGGGAGTCGTTCATTAGTCACTGGAAAGGTGGGGGATAGTAGCCATATTTTTCGCATAGGTCCCAAAAACCGATATAGTATTACTTATACAAGTAATGGCCAATCCTTAAAAGAGGTTTCGGCTCAGTTACTACGAGTAGGGGGAGTTTTTTGGTTTACTACTTCAAACCCGGGTTATTTAGTGATTAGTTTTCGGCATAAAGATAGTCAGCAACCGTATGCTTGGTATGGATTTAATATAGCACGGCTCAAAGGGATACCTGTACAGGAGTGGACCTCATTATATTGGGAAAAAATGATCCCATCTTCTTTGCAAAAAGATGATAAGGTAAAGGCGTATATGTGGTCTCCCCACGGTAAAAAAACTTATATAGCTCAACTTAATGTGATGGCTTTGAAACGTTAATCCTGATGAATAGAAGCATGGCGCAATATATATTTACCAACCATGTCAAATTCTATGTTGACGGCTTCCCCTTTCTGTATATTGTTAAAATTGGTGTGCTTATAGGTGTAGGGAATAATAGAAACGGTAAATGTAGATTTATTTAATTCCGCTATGGTAAGACTGACGCCGTTAATGGAAATTGCTCCTTTGGGAATTAAGTAGGGGGCATAACGAGCATCAGTCAGTTGAAAGGTGTAATTCCAACTACCTGACGATGAAGTAATAGATTGGCATATAGCTATGTCATCAATGTGACCTTGTACTAAATGTCCTTCAATACGCTCGTTGAGTTTAAGGGACCGTTCTAAATTTATGGCACCTCCCGGTACAATATCTCCAAGATTAGTTTTCTTAAGAGTCTCTTCTACAGCGGTCACACTATGTTTATTGTGGGTGGGAGAGGTAGAAGTAATTGATAAACAGGCTCCATTGTGAGCCACACTTTGATTAACGGTAAGTTGGGCCGACAGGGAAGATTGGATGGTTAATAAATAATTGTTGCCTTGCTTTTTTTTGTCTATAAGCTCGCCGATAGCTTCTATAATGCCAGTAAACATATTATTATTTGAGTATGTGAATATAACCAGTTAACGGTTTTTTCTTCTTTACTACTCCTTCTAACCGGATTTCATAAACTTCACAAACGTAATGATAAACGCCTGCCGGTAATTGTTTACCCGTTTTCATATCCTTGCCTTCCCAATTAATATCAGGATCATTGGTTTGATAAACTAATTGTCCCCAGCGGTTGTAAATGCGCATGTTAACGTGGTCAATAAATCGATAGGGCATAAAAGGAGTATACACATCATTTTGACCCGGGGAAGTAGTGGGCGTAAAAGCGTTAGGTAGTTTATAATAGGGACAGTTATCTTTACAAACTATATTACTATATGCGCTTTCATTATCAAATGAATCGATGGCTGTAACTGCGTAACAACCGGCCACACTACTTTGTAGTTGGTGACGGTATTGAGTGTTTTGTTCGCCACTCAAAGTAGTTAATAACTGGAAATCAACAGTACTGTCTTTTTGGGGTTTGTAGTATAAGTTGTACTTGATTGCATCATCATCCGTACAAGTTTGATTAGGGTTCGACCAACGAACATTATTAATAAATTTGGTTTGATCTATATTTTCAACACTTTGGGTATCACAGATCGTTGATACAGCAAGGTCAGGGGGACAAGGCGGTACAGTGTCAATAGGTTTGTCACATGTTATTTGTGATTTGTTGGGAAAGTTGAATAACCAAGGTATAGCTGAATAGTCTCCGATACTTTCTATATAGTAGCAATACTTACGGCCGTTGGTTAAAGGTTTATCTTTATACGACTGTCGAATTGTATTGCCAATAATATTGAAATTGTTAGTATCATCTACTGAACGATATATAAAATATAAGTGATTTGTCCAAGGAACCTTTTCTTTCCAGGTTAAGTTGAGTTGGTTATCACTGGGTTTGATCGATAAATAAATTGAAGAAGCCATCGAAGTACTTCCTAATGAGTCATCACCATCGACTATGAATGCTATTTTATAGGTATAAGGAGTGTCAAGAGTGTTAAGCGATGAATCGATAAACACAGTATCCGCTCTTTCATCTTTTAAACCTGCGAAAGTGGAAGAAGTTATTTCTTTGATAAGCTGAGCATTGTTGGGAGAGAAACCAGCCGAACGGTAAATTTTGTATTTATAAGGACCGGGGTTTTTGGCAGTATCAAGCGCATTTGCTAAGGGGGGAAGCCACGCTACTTCTATTTTACCTTTGCTAGGGTGGGTCTTCCAAACATCGGCTTGAAAAATAATGGGCAGATCCCTTTTTAAAAAATCACAAGCTTCATTAGAAGGTAAACTGACCGTTTTATTCCGGGGAAAATCAGGTGTTCCTTCATAAAATTCTGCTTGTATGCGATAACAATATTGAATACCTCGGTTTAAATTTTGATCTATGTATGAGTATTTTTTAATATTATCAGCAATTTTTCGATATCCTTTTCCCTTTAAACCAGGCTGACAGGTATCGGGAATTAGAGAATTGGACCCTCTGCGCCTCCATACAGAAAAACCTTGGAAGTGGGAGGCATTATAACAGGTATAGGGGGACGACCAATTTAATTTAATATTGTTACCTTCGGCTTTGGCGGTTAAGCTATCGGGAGAAGGACCTACTACTTTTATACGCCAACTCTCCCAATTACTAAAAGAATCTTCATCTTCAGCACGAAAAGTTACCGTATAATATTGTTTACGAATGTGTTCACAATTAGTAGGCCATATAAATTGACCGGTAACAGAATCCTCTGGGACGGGTTCATTAAAAGTAGCCGGACTATTACTAACCTGGAAAGGTCCTCCGCTGGCTGTAAGTTTTACATCTGTTAGGTCAGGGTCCTTGGCCCATACATCTAATTTGAGTGAGTCACCCGCTACAATACAGGTGTCATTGAGGTTTTTAATTATAGGAGGTTCACACTGGTCTTTTACAATTACTTGTACATCTACTAAAGAAGTATTTATAATAAAATTATTACGATACTCTTTTACTAATATTCCAAAATTGTATTCGGGGTTGGAGGCAGCTTGAGGAACATCCCATACCACATCACCTGTCTGTTGGTTAATATACATTGTATCGCTGTCGGTAGGAGTTTCTTCATGGGGTAATTCATAGCCCGGGATAGGCCCACCAGCATAACCTTTACTGGAAACAAGCTCATAAGATAAACTATCGCCATCCGGATCATAGGCCCCTAAGTTATAGGTGAACTTACTCCCTTCACAAGCATAAGGGACCAAGGTGGTGGTGAATTTGGCAGAGTTATTACGTCCATAGGCTTGCGGGTTGATATCATTTAATGTGTCTTCTATATAAAAAGGGATACGACAAGAGTTAGGTATGTTGACTACTTTACAGTTTCGGTTGGGGTCTTCAATGGAAATAACATAACTAAAGGGGCCACTGTATGTATGACAACGTTTGTAAGTATTTTTTAAAACTTTATTGCCTAAGGTATCTGTATTTGTAAGTAAGAGGGAATCACAACTCCCATCTCCCCAGCAAATCGGTAAAGAATCACGGGGGGAGATCCCTCCATTATCTGTATAAATAATCGCGGTTACACAATAACTTCCATTGTTGTATTCATACATTATTGCTCCAGCCCGGTTATGAGTTCCCCAACTATTCAAAGAGAAAAGTAAAGATATTGCAAAGCAAATTATGTAAAAGAAATTGGCTCTAGTCATCGACTTGTAAGTATATAAGTGCTTCCTTTATGAACTTCTAATTTACAATTTTTATTGTTTATATGTAAGAAAAAACCTTGATCGTATTATTGTAAAATATTATATTAAAATGATTCTTCTATCCGTTATAATGGAAAAGAGCAAATTGAAAGCTGTTAGTAAATTATTTTAATTTTTATTATTATGCGTTTTTGGTGTGGTTTTTGTAGCTTTGATATTACCGATACACTTCTAACTTCACAATCCAATAATACTATTTATGAAAAATATTATTACCAACGTAATAACGAAAATATTCGGAAGTAAGTCAGAACGGGATATTAAGAAGCTTCGCCCTTATGTGGAGGCTATTAATGAAGAGTATGAGAAGTTAAAGTCCCTGGATCACGATGAACTCAGGGGCAAAACAGAAGAGTTTCGTTCTATTATTCATGATCATTTGCAGTCTATCAACCAAGAAATTGAAAAGCGTCGTGAAAAGATTAATACTGATACAACGCTGGGGATATCAGAAAAAGAACAGATTTATAGTGAGATCGATGAACTTCAAGAAGAACGGGATGAGCAGTTAGAAGATGTTCTGGAAGAGATATTACCCGAAGCTTTTGCAGTATTAAAAGAAACGACACGCCGATTTAGAGAAAATGAAACAATAGAAGTATCAGCCACTGAACTCGATCGGGATTTAGCTATTGATTGTGAGCATATAGATGTAGAGGAAGATACTGCTATATATTACAATCAATGGGAAGCGGGTGAAAAAGATGTAGAATGGCATATGGTGCCTTTTGATGTTCAATTAATGGGTGGTGTAGTGCTTCATCAAGGTAAAATTGCTGAGATGAAGACGGGAGAAGGGAAAACAATTGCCGCTACGATGCCTACCTATCTCAATGCTTTGTCCGGTTTTGGAGTACATATCGTTACCGTCAATGATTATTTGGCTAAACGGGATGCAGAATGGATGGGCCCTATTTATGAATTTTTAGGGTTGGAAGTTGATTGTATCGATCGTTATGAGCCTAACTCCGAGGGGCGTAGAAGAGCGTATAAAAAAGATGTCATTTATGGTACTAATAACGAATTCGGGTTTGACTACTTGAGAGATAATATGGTAAGAGATCCGGATCAACTTGTACAGGACAAACTTCACTTTACTATTATTGATGAGATTGATTCTGTATTGATTGACGATGCTCGGACCCCTCTTATTATTTCGGGACCGGCGGATGAGATGACGGAGAAGTATTACGAAGCCGATCGGGTGGCCCGGAAGCTAAACGAAGGAGAACATTACGAAGTCA
>CAZIGO010000149.1:0-6166 GCA_964538595.1 uncultured Chitinophagales bacterium
AGGGCTAATACTAATTAGAAAGCCTTGTTAATTACCAAACATTTCTTGTAACGGCATTTCCATCACCCGGTAGTCGTCCATCTCAAATATTTCCTTGTTGACGGCTCCTTCCTTTATGTTTGTGATTTTATAGGCGGAAATTTTCTCTCCACTGCTTTTATCGGTAGTGGTCGATTGTAGGGTCCAGCCTTCCAGCGAAGAGGAATGATTTGAGTTACTTCCTCCTTGTTGCATAGGTCCGGCTTGTTGATAGGTGAATAGTCGTCGATTTTTAAATTTGGCTTCATCTGTCACCCATGATATTGTTTTTTCCTCTTCTTTTGTGATGATCACTTTTTTGCAAGTGTACCCTTCAATGGTTTTGGTTTCTTCGGTGACGGTTACATCTTCTTCTTTCTCTTCTGCCATTTCTTGAAGTTCTTCCGGATCATATTCTGATTCAAAAGCCATTTTGGATTCGCCGCGTTCCATTAATGTATACATCACTTCTTCATTCGGTTTTATGATGAGACGCATGTCTTTCATGTTACGTTGTTGCCCCGGAACTTTCAAATATTCCATGGCTATTTGCTTTTCTCCCACATGGCATTTCATCTTGGTTTTTTGGGGGGAACCGTCACTATAAGAAGTGATTTTCATTATGAAATGACCGGTAAAGGATTGAGCCGTCACTGTTAAACTCAAACCTGCAATAAATATGATTAAAACACTGATTGTTAGTATATTGTTACGCATACGATTAATTTAATTAAATTTAACATCACAAGGAGCAGTGCAGCTACTGTACTCATCCCCATTGCCCGAAAATTTATTATTTGCTTTAACCTCGGACTCTGTAGTAGCTTTAGAGTCATTGACATACAATGTTACACCACTTTCTACATAAACGCCCCAACCATAGCTTTCTGCTATATAACAATTGTTTAAAGAGAGTTGTTCATTACCATCCGAATTAGATAATGTCACATTGCTGCGATCATCCCATGAATCTTTCGATCCGCCGTTTTTAATAGAAACATATTTTAATGAATTTTTGGGGTTATTAGAGTTATAATTTATTTCATCCCAAAAACCGGGCGTTTTGGTTTCTCCATTAAACTTGATAGAATCACTGGAAGTGCCTTCTGCCTTTAAATAGGCTCCATTCTTTATCCAAAGGCCGCCATTAGAACGAAATATAATGTTCAACCCCGGTTTCATGGTTACACCGGCATTAAGGGAATGTCCCCCCATATGAAGTGGAGCGGGTAAATTGGCCCACGTTTGTTCAGTACTGACATCACCTCCATCGATATGTATCCAGGATTCTCCATTATTATTGGCATAAGTGCTGGAAGCATCCAAATGCCTGATGAGGTTGGCTGATCCTACTCTTAAACCAGCACTCCCATTGTTTTTGAAAGTATTAGAGGAGAAAGCTGTAACAGAAGCCCCTCCTTCGATCCACATACCGTATCCTTTACTGTGCTGGATGGTGGTATTTTTAATAGATAATTGGGCATTATTATCGCTTTTTAATACTAAACTGGAATTTTCATCGCCCCAATCATCATTGCCCCCTCCATATTCTATTTTTACATGGTTTAGTTTGTTATCAGGATTATTGGCTTTAAAATTTATCTCATTCCACCATCCTTTGGTTTTTGTAGCCCCGGTGAAAACGATGGGATTATCGGAAGTACCTTCAGCATTCAGAGAACCACCGGATTCTACCCAGATACCTGCTCCGTTACAAAAAGTAATCGTGACTCCCGGTTTGATTGTAAGGTCAGCGTTGACGGTAATAGCCGCACATATGACCGTATTGGAGGAAATGGTGGTCGCGCTGGTAATGTCTTCCGTAATGGAATCACCTGCTGCTCCTCCTGTCCCCCCACCGGGTGGATAAATACAACTTCCATCATCTTTGGTAGCTTCCGGGTCGTAGTTGACCGCATTTTCATCAGTACACCCTTCTTTTTGGCAACTGTTAAGACCGAAAAAGGCGATTGCTAAGAATGTTAAAAATAACGTGGTTAGATAACGTTGATTTAAATATGTCATAAGTTAAATCCCGTTTATATTGTTGATAAGTGTTTATTTACTCATTTGCATTTCAATCTCGCTGCCGCAGCCATTGCATTCGGTGCTGGTGATCACAAACTTTGTTTTTGTTTGTTCTTGAATTTGCCATTGTCCGGCATATTTGGCCATATCATTGAAAGCTTCTGAAGAGCCGGAGGTACCAGCTTCACTATCTCCCCATATAAAAGTTTTCCCATTGTCATTTATTGTATAAGTAAAAGCAAAACTACTTCCATCAGAAGCTACCCATTCACCGGAGCAGTTTTCGTCATCTGCTTTGCAAGAGGTAAAACTCACTTCTTGGGGTAAGTTGCCGGAGGAATTTTCGATCTTGTCGACGTTCCATGTTCCCTCTAAATCTTTTGCTACTTGATTGTTTTTATTGCAAGCTGTAAAGGCAAATATGCCTATTACTAAGAGGGAAAGAATGGTATAATTTCTCATAATTGTTGGTTTAAAATGCTTAACAATATGAATGACTTCAAAAATATCAAAATGGATGGAAGTTTGACAAGTCTTCTGTAGAAAATAAATAAAATTTTTATCGTTTGTGATAACCAAAATCCGCTTTACCTATTAAAATCAAACAATTTATGTATTTTAGATAAACTTAAACCTTTTGTTAATTGAGGACCACTGACATGAAACAATATTTGAGCATTTTATGTGTTTTAATTTTTGTGATAATAGTACTTGGAGGAAAGAAGGGGAGAACTCAAGCAGATTTTAAGGATAAAGCCCGTACTCAATTTATAATAGACATAGCTCAAAATATTACCTGGCCGCATCAAGACCGCATTGATACGTTTTATGTAGGTCTTCTTAGTAGTGATACAGGGTTGGTAAAAAAGCTGAGAAATAAAACACAACAAATGGGACAGCTTCATCAACGGCCTGTGCGTATAAAACAGTTTAGTTCCCGACATGAGTTAGAGAAAAGTAATATACACCTGCTATACGTAAATAAGTTAGAACGCCGTTTACCGTTGGACAGTATTAAAAATCATATTAAAAAAGAGGGAGTATTGCTTATGACCGAAAAGTATCCTTTTCACAAATCGATGGTAAACTTTATTATACAAAAGAATTTTGAATTGAATCAATCTAAGTTGCGAGAAGCTGGTTTTCAGATGAATCCCATGTTAAAAGATCTGGCTGTCAAGTCGAAAAAGGCATGGCAAAATTTATACCAGCGGACGGAACATAAATTACAAAAAGCCAAGCGAGAAGTGGAGAAGCAGGAAAAAAAGCTGGGTGAGCTTGAGCATAAGACACAGGATCTACAACAACAAATGCAAAAGCAGCAACAAACAATTGCGCGCAAACGTCAACAAATACAGCAGCAAAAAGAAGCATTGAGTGAGTTAAATCATTCTATACTGAATCAGAAAAATACATTAGAACAGAAAACCCGAGCTTTAGCCAAACAGCAAGCTATTTTGGAAACAAAAAAGAAAAGGGTGGCGACAAAGCAAGAAAAAATTCAAGAACAGGAAAAAGTACTGAATGACCAATTGGCCCAGATTGAACAACAACGTTTAATTATGGTATTATTGGGAGTGCTTTCTCTGTTGATTGTAGGATTAGGGTTTTTTATATACCGAAGCTACCGCGTTAAAAAAGAGGCCAATCGGCAACTTGCATCTAAGAATAAGGCAATATCTCGACAACGAGATCAAATAGCGCAACAGAACCAATCTATCACAGAAAGCATAGAGTATGCGAGTAGCATACAAGCAGCTATGTTGCCCTCTCATCGGACACTACAGAATTATTTGTCCGATTATTTTATCATGTATAAGCCTAAAGATATCGTCAGCGGTGACTTTTATTGGGCCAGCCGTGTCGGAGATCAGCTTGTGTTTACCGCGGCAGATTGTACGGGACATGGGGTACCTGGTGCCATGATGAGTATGTTAGGAGTGGCTTTTCTGGAGGAAGTCACGCATGGTGATCAACCTTTGAAAGCTAGTCAACTCTTAGATGAGTTAAGAGCTCATATTATTCATTCACTCAACCAATCTCAACAGGAGCGTATAAAAGATGGTATGGATATGAGTCTATGCGTGTTGGATTTGAATACTAATCGGTTGCAATTTGCCGGGGCCAATAATTCATTATACCTATTACGCCGGACAGGGTCCTTACCTTCGGCGGCTTCTCCTTTTAAGGAAAATGATAAAAATACCTTTGAAGTAAAAGGAGCAGAGTTGAAGGCGGATAAAATGCCCGTAGGTATATCATTTTTTGAAGAAAAACAACGCCCCTTTAATAATTATGATATTCAATTGAAACACGGTGATACCATTTACCTTTTTTCTGATGGATACCCCGATCAATTTGGTGGGCCGTATAATAAAAAGTTTAAATACCCTCGATTTCGTAAAACATTGCTGGATTTATGTCCCCATCCCGCGGATGAGCAAAAACAACAATTGGAGAAGATATTTGAAAACTGGCGCGGAGATTTTGAGCAACTTGATGATATTATTGTGATGGGAGTTAAAGTAGCTTAGGGTGCTTCACTTCAATAAAATACGTTATAGTTGGAGGCACTGCTATTAACTGCATTCATAAGTGCGGGTGCGGTTCCCTACTTTTACGGTATCGTCTTCTTTTTCTTCTAAGTTTTGCCCACAATATGTTTCAGCAGTGTCTTCATCAACTTTTACCCCATTTTCATACGTGACTTCCTTACATTCTTTGCACTCTTCAGTTTCTTTTTGACAAGCATATATCATTACCACTATTGCTGTTACAAGAAAAATCAGCTTATTAAAAGACGCCTTATTCATATATTTCGGGTTTGCCATTATTTTATTAAATTTGATTGTTAAAGATAATAATTACTGCAAAGAAATTTATATTTAACAAAGTAATTTGAGATATTTTTTATATCTCATAGATTACCACTTGATAAAACAGAGATGCTATTATGCAAATCGACGAGCTACTAAAAAAAGCCCGTAACTTTGAATTTTTGACCGTGGAAGAGGGGGCGTACCTTTATCGTAATGCTCCTACCGCAGACCTAATGTTTGTGGCCAATGAATTACGGAAGGAACAAAAACCGGATGATAAAGTTACTTGGATTATTGATCGTAATGTCAATACCACCAATATTTGTATTGCCAATTGTAAATTCTGTAACTTTTTTGTTCCGCCGGGTCACGAAGAAGGTTATATCACCACAATTGAACAGTATAAAGAAAAAATAGAAGAATTGTTCCGGTGTGGCGGTGAGCAGCTTTTGTTGCAGGGCGGTCACCATCCAGAATTGGGATTGTCATTTTACACTGATCTATTTCGAGAATTGAAGTCATTATATCCTCGCTTGAAACTTCATGCTTTAGGCCCGCCGGAAGTGGCTCATATATGTGAAGTTGACGATATTTCATATCGGGAAGCATTGCAAGCATTGATTGAGGCCGGATTGGATACCTTGCCGGGCGCAGGAGCGGAAATTTTAGTAGACCGGGTAAGAAAAAAGATTGCTCAAGGGAAGTGTTTATCCAAAGAATGGTTAGATGTAATGCGGGAAGCCCATCAACTTGGTATTACTACGTCAGCCACCATGATGTTCGGGCATATTGAGACCATAGAAGAGCGCATGGAGCATCTGGCACGGATACGTCAAGTACAATCGGAGAAACCAGAAGGGGAAAATGGTTTTAAAGCCTTTATCCCTTGGCCTTATCAAGACGATGGCACTATTCTCAAAAAAGTAAAAGGAGTAGAAAATCGAACATCCGGTGATGAGTATATGCGTTTAATTGCTTTATCCCGTATTATGTTACCCAATATTGAAAATATACAAGCCTCCTGGCTTACAGTGGGGAAAAAAGTGGGCCAAATGTGCTTGCATGGAGGCGCCAATGACTTCGGCTCAATTATGATCGAGGAAAATGTGGTATCAGCAGCAGGAGCGGATTATTGGATGACGGCCGATGGTATCCAGCACGCTATACAAGAGGCCGGCTTTGAACCTCAGCTCCGTAATCAAAAGTATGAGTATAAAAGTTTACCAGAAAATATAAAACAACAAGAAGAGCGTATTACTACTCATTGATGCTTAATCTCTATATCTCTACTTTTGTCTGTT
>CAZIGO010000150.1:0-1693 GCA_964538595.1 uncultured Chitinophagales bacterium
TTAATCAACAAAACTGCCCCTTTATCCACTATATGCTGATGATAAGTAATAGTGCCCGAAATATATAAAAGAGTTAATTTGGGGTATGGTAACGGGTTTGCAGAGGCAATTGCAAGCGCACTTCTGTGCCCTTAGGTTCTCCGTGTTCGTCTTTCCGTTCCCAAATCTGAACATTGGCTTCCCGGTTTTGTTGGCGGGCCCAAACTTTTATACGCTCCCGCGTCAATGCCAACCCCGTTGATTCATGCTCTTTTTCATTGCCTTGTTGAGCTTGTGCTTGACTTTTCTCAATACCTATCCCATTATCCCGGATTTGTATTTCTAAGTTATCATCATCCACCGGCTTTACATTTATACGGACCTCCCCTGCTTTGCGAGGCATAATACCATGCCAAATCGCATTTTCCACATAGGGTTGTATGATCATACTGGGCAGTAACACATCATTGGCATCTAACTTTTCATCTAACTCGATACTATATGACAATCCTTTTCCGAAACGCAACTGCTCCAACGAAAGATATAACTCTAATTGAGCCAACTCTTCTGCTAAAGGGATACTCCCGTACTTACTATTTTCCAAGTTTTTACGTATAAAACGAGCAAACCAGGCGATATATTTATTCACTGTTCTTTTATCCTGTTTATTCAACTGGTACTGAATAGAATTCAGGGCATTAAAAATAAAATGCGGATTAACCATTGCACTTAAGGCTTGCTGTTCCAACCGGTTTATTTTTGTCTGCAACATTCTTTTTTCAGCTTCCCGGTCTTTAATAATCGTTATGCGATAGCGGTACAACATATAAAGTAATCCTCCCCCTACTCCTATACTCAATATTAAAAACCACCATTGTGAATAGAAGGGGGGGCGAATGGTAAATTGGAATTCGGTGGGAGCCGTATATTGGGTAGCGGATATAGCTGTTCTGACTTGGAATGTATAATGTCCCGGACTTAATGAAGTGTACCTCACTTTATTATTATCGGTGGAATGCCATTGGCGGTCAGCTGATTTCAATTTATATTCATAGTAAACAGCCTGGGGATCTTTGAAAGAGGGAGCAGCAAAGTGAAAAGTGATATTATTTTGCTGATAGTCAAATGCCAGGGGCCGTTGTGTATCATATTTTTGTACTCCATCACTCAAATAGGTCAACTGGGGAGCACTCAGCGTCGGATTTTTATTAAAGAAGGCCTCCAGATCTAAACATGAAATGCCCCTGACTGTCCCTATCCACAGCTGTTGTTGAGCATCTATATATAATGTCAATACTTCCTGGGCCGTTAAATTACCGGTTAACGGGTAGCTTACAAACTCTCCTTCCTCATAGGTACAAACTCCCCGCAACGTAGCTATCCATATATGACCATTCGAATCGACAGCGAGGGAAGTACAATTATTATGGTTTAACCCTTCCTGATTAGTAAAGTATTTCCATTGGCCCTTGTCATAACGGGCTAACCCATTATTAGTAGCAACCCATAAGCGGTTTTGATAATCAAAAACGATATCATTAATATGATCAGAAATAAAGCCATTATCTCGATTGTAGACCTTTATTTCTCCCTGCTTTCCGATATGAAAGAGTCCCGAATTGGTTCCTGCCCAAAACTTTCCCTTTCGAGCTTTTTCTAATATATTAACTTCTTTCTCTTTTAAATAGGGATATTGTTCAAGTTGGGCCGGATT
>CAZIGO010000150.1:1703-6159 GCA_964538595.1 uncultured Chitinophagales bacterium
CCTCGCATAGAACCGGCCCAAAGTGTATCACTTCCCCAAGACTCAAAACAGTAGAAAGCGGGGGTATGGGGATAATGATAAAATTCCCCATTTTTTAATATAATAAACCGATCTATTCCTACATGGGCCAGCCAGGTTTGTTCGTTGTGGGAATAAATATCATGCACGATCTGCTGTTTTACATCTATCACTGATCGAATGGGAGGAGGGGCGATGCGAAACACTTGTTGTAATGCCCCGGCAATGATATGCCCTTGGGCATTACGGTTGATAGCAGTCACATAATTATAGGGGAGACCGCTTTTTAACGTAAAATTTTTCAAATTGACGTCACGTATTTCATAAACCCCGGCTCCATAGGTTGACAACCAAATATTACCCTTACCATCAAGATACAAATCATTGACCTGGACCCCTTCAAGGGCATAATCCGCCGTTTTATCAATCACTTCCCCCTCCTTAAAACGATATAACCCTTCTTTAGGGATAAATCCCCAGAACCCTTCCTTATCAGCTACCAAATCAGTAATTTTATCTTTTTCCATTAAATATTGACGGAGAGGACGTAAACGTTCATTTTTAAAATCTATGCGATAAAAGCCCCCCTCCCCACTTACATATACCCGTCCGGCTTCATCCTGTGCAAAATCATATTTTTTTTGTTCAAGTTGACCTTGGTCCCAAATTTCCCATTGCCCCTCTTCCTTCACGATCAATCCTTCATTGCTTGATAACAAAATCCTTCCGTTGACTTCTTTTACTTTAAATACATTCAAATTATTTGTGTCCGGAACTTGGGCTAAATGAGGGCTCAACCGTATCCGCCGACTCGTATCATTGTGTATCAAATATAATTCATGAATCCGATTAAGGATCCACAACCTATTATCTTTTCCCCTGTAAAGCTGCCGGGTAAACATAGGTTCGCTACCGGATTGAGGGGTATAATCTTTAACCGTATCCCCTTGTTTGCAAAAGATTCCACCGCCATAGGTACCAATCCACAGCTGTTGGTTTCTCTTATAAGCAACATCCAATACCGAAGCTTCCTCCAACCCCTGTTGCACGCCATAATTTTTAAACGTACGACCATCGAATCGACTAATACCATGTTCTGTGGCCATCCATACGAAACCTTGCTTTCCCTGAACTACATGAAAAACATTGGCATGCGACAATCCATGCTCTGTCAAGTAATGATCATAGGGACGCGTTCCGTATCCGCTTGAATGATCGACGTTCAACAGCACTAAAAAGAGCAGACCAATTATACCGAACCACCGATTACGTTGAAAAAGTTTAAGTAATATCAATGTTACTGCTGAGTTCCTTTACTTTAAGAACAAATGAGGATTTACGCCGAACAGCTACTGTTAATTGTTCCCCATTTGTTAATACCACATAACTGGATCCTTTCCGGTTGACATACTCTTCTAAAAAATCAATATTTATTATATGAGATTTATGGATACGGAAAAAACGAGCCTCCGGTAAAATTTCCTCAAACTTTTTTAATGAATCGGCCACTTTCAGATTCTCCTTTCCATTTTTGCATTGAATAATAGTGTAATTAGATTGGGCCTCTAACCGTATAATGTCATTTAATTCAACGACCCTAAAACCTTTACGATGCGGTAATACCAATTGTTGAATAGTGGAAGAAGGGCCGGAAAGATTTTTTATCAGCGAGTTCCACCGGTTTTTTCCTAATGGAGTATGTTGTTGTCTTTCCCGTTTCCGCACAATTTTTCGAATGGCTTTTTCCAACTCATCGACATCCACCGGTTTCAGAAGGTAATCTACAGCACTGGCTTTGATCGCCTTTAATGCAAATTCATCATAAGCCGTAACAAATACTACATCGAAGTTTTGATCTTCAATAGAATTTAATAGATCAAATCCTGATTCCGACGGCATTTTAATATCCAGAAACAACACATCGGGCTGCTTCTTCCTAATCAGGTCACGGGCTTCTTCAGCGCCATCCACTTTTCCTATCACTTCTACCCATGAAGAACAAAAATCTTGCAATAAGTCATCTAACATCTTCCGACTCAACGATTCGTCGTCAATTATAATAGCTTTTAATTTCTCCATACACTCCTGATATAAAACAACAAATATAACAACTTTCTCTCTTAGTTTACGTTAAATTTTATAAATAGTTGCAAAATAAATTGAAAGTTTAACTGCTTTTTGTAGGGCTCTCCTCTGCAGGGGTATGAGGTTTGGGGCGAAGGTTAAAATTAATAATGTTGATTTGTCCACATTCTCCCAATCTATTGCTATCTTTGCGCTATGAGTCAAAAAAATAAAGCATTTCAAAAGATCATCGCTCATTGTAAAGAGTACGGTTACATTTTCCCTTCCAGTGAGATATATGAAGGCTTAAGTGGTGTTTATGATTACGGACCGAACGGCGTGGCCTTAAAACGAAATATCCAGGAGTATTGGTGGCGATCGATGGTTCAGTTACATGATAACATAGTAGGTTTGGATGCTGCCATATTTATGCATCCCAAAACCTGGGAAGCTTCCGGCCACACTCAACAATTTAACGATCCCTTGATTGATAACAAATCGTCCAAAAAGCGATACCGGGTAGATGCGCTGATCGAGCGCAAGATTCATCAATACCGGCGTAAAGGGAAGGAAAAAAAGGCCCAACATCTTGAAGATCAGTTAGTTGAACTTATGGATGCCGAGGACCTGGAGGGCCTGTATGAGTTGGTTCAGGATTATGATATTGCTTGCCCCATTTCCGGCAGTAAAGAATGGACGGAGGTACGCCAGTTTAACCTAATGTTCGAAACGCAATGGGGTTCCATCAGTGAAGAAGATGACGATAGGGTATACTTGCGCCCCGAAACTGCCCAGGGCATTTTTGTCGATTATATTAATGTACAAAAAACGGGGCGCATGAAAGTCCCTTTTGGCATAGCTCAGATGGGGAAGGCTTTTCGTAATGAAATTGTCGCCCGCCAATTTATTTTTCGAATGCGAGAATTTGAACAACTGGAGATGGAATTTTTTATTCCCCCCGGTACAGAAGACAAATGGTATGAATATTGGAAACAATATCGTATGCAGTGGCATAAAGCCTTGGGAATTACCCCGGAAAAGCTCTCTTTTCATCCTCATAAGCAATTATCCCACTATGAGGAAAAGGGACTTGATATCGAATTTGAGTTTCCTATTGGTACTGAAGAAGTGGAAGGCATTCATTCCCGAACGGACTATGACTTAAGTCAACATCAAGAATATTCCGGAAAAAAACTCCAGTATTATGATCCTGCCCGTGAAGAAAAATATATCCCCTATGTTATCGAAACTTCTTTAGGGTTGGACCGTATGTGCCTAATGGTTATCAGTGATGCCTACCAAGAACAAGAGCTAGAAAGTGGTAAGATGCGTACTTTTTTACAACTCCCCCCCGCCTTAGCACCTATTAAATTTGCCGTACTCCCCTTGGTCCGTAAAGATGGTTTACCGGAAAAAGCTCGTACAGTCATCGATCAACTTCGTTTAGATTACACTTGTCAATATGAGGCAAAGGGCTCCATTGGCAAACGGTATCGCCGCCAAGATGCTATTGGTACGCCCTACTGTATTACTATTGACCACCAGACATTAGAAGACAACACTGTTACTATCCGGTATCGAGATAATATGGAACAAGAGCGGGTGGCGATCGATGAATTAGTAAGTATCGCTCATGAGAAGGCGAACATGAAACATTTACTTCGTTCCCTATTACCCCAAAAGACAGCACAATAGGTTAAAACCATAAACTCCAAATTCCCTCCTTATGAAAGTAGCATTAATAGGAGCCACCGGTATGGTGGGTCGAGTTATGAAAAAGCAGCTTGCCCAACGAGATTGGGTCACCGAATTTATCCCAGTCGCTTCTCCTCGCTCCGTCGGTGCATCTTATTCTTTTGATAACACGCCCTTAACCATCCAATCGATAAAAGAAGCACTGACCTCACAACCCGATATCGCCCTTTTCTCAGCCGGGTCCGACGTGTCTGAAAAATGGGCCCCTTCATTTAGCGAAGTAGGCACAACGGTTATTGATAACTCTTCCGCTTGGCGACTTGACCCATCCATTAAACTCATCGTCCCAGAAATCAATGGCCACCAACTCAATAGTGATGATAAACTGATAGCCAATCCTAACTGTTCCACTATACAAATGGTCATGGGATTAGCCCCCCTGCATCAAGCTTTCGGCTTGAGCGAAGTAGTGGTTTCTACTTACCAGTCGGTGACGGGCAGCGGTAAAAAAGCCGTCGACCAATTATGGAATGAGCGGCAGGGGAAGGAAGGACCTCGTGATTATCCTCATCCTATTGATCTTAACTGCCTGCCCCATTGCGACGATTTCCAGGAGAACGGCTATACGAAAGAAGAGCTTAAATTAGTTTACGAGTCCCAAAAAATAATGGAATTGCCC
>CAZIGO010000151.1:0-6148 GCA_964538595.1 uncultured Chitinophagales bacterium
CCCGTTCTAACAAAGATACTCTGTCCACCGATTTTAGCTTTTTGTGTAAAACCCGAACGTTTGCTGGGCAGTTGTTTACGTTCTACAATCTGAGAAAGCTCTCGTTTGAATGTGGTATCTTCAGATACCATCATAATTTTCTTGGCTGCCTCCAACACTTGCTCTGAGGTGAGTTGGTCCAGTGCATTCTCGGCCGACATAACAGGGGAGGTGTCCTTATCACTAGACTCCTCTTCATCTTCGCTGTCGGATTGGGTGGAGAGGGGCTGGGATAACTTGCTCCCATCTCGATAGAGCGCACAAGCCTTCAAACCTAATTTCCAAGATAACTCATAACAATGTTGAATTTCTTCTACGGTCGCTTGATTCGGTAGGTTAATAGTTTTGGAGATAGAACCTGATATGAAGGGTTGCGCCGCTCCCATCATCTTAATATGACCTTCAGGGCGGATAAACCGCTCTCCTAGTTTACCACAAGGATTCGCACAATCAAAGACGGGTAAATGTTCATCTTTCATGTGGGGAGCCCCTTCAATTGTCATGGTACCACAAATATGATAATTGGCTTCTTCGATTTGTTTGTTACTGAAGCCTAACCCTTTTAATAAGTTAAAACTGGGCTTATTGTATTCTTCTGGTTCAAAACCAAGACGTTCCATACAGTCTTCGCCTAACGTCCAAGCGTTGAATACAAAACCGATCTCAAAAGCACTTTCTACCGAAGATTCCAGTTTTTCCAGGTCGTCTTTATTAAACCCTTTTTCTTTTAGTGCTTTATGGTTAATATGGGGGGCATGTTTAAAAGTACCCGTGCCTAAAATATATTTGTTAATATCTTCTATTTGTTCTTCATTGTATCCTAGACTTCGTAAAGCTGTAGGTACTGAATCATTAATGATTTTAAAATAACCTCCACCCGATAACTTTTTGAATTTCACTAAGGCAAAGTCGGGTTCAACACCGGTAGTATCACAGTCCATGACCAGCCCGATTGTGCCGGTTGGGGCGATAACAGTAGCTTGAGCATTACGAAAACCATGTTCATTTCCCATTTGTATTACCTCGTCCCAGGTATCACAAGCGGTTTCTAGCAGGTAATCTGGGCAATACTGGGGGGCAATACCGGGCGGGTGAATTTCTAAATCTTCATAAGCATCAGTAGCGTTGTAGGCGGCGAAACGATGGTTGCGCATTACTCGCATCATGTGCTCTTTGTTCTCCTCATACTTACGGAACGTCCCTTGTTCGCGAGCCATCTCAGCAGATGTACGGTAAGCGGTACCCGTCAAAATGGAAGTGATAGATGCAGCTATTGCACGTCCTTTCTCACTGTCATAAGGGATACCTGCACTCATGAGCATACTCCCCAGGTTAGCATAACCCAAGCCTAAGGTGCGATAATCATAAGAAAGTTGAGCAATTTCTTCGGAGGGAAATTGTGCCATCAGGACGGAAATTTCAAGGACGATCGTCCAAATTCGACAGGCATGTTGGAACGCTTCAACATCTAATTCTTGTTTATCAAAGTCCCAAAATTTCCGAAGGTTGACAGAAGCCAGGTTACAAGCAGTATTATCTAAGAACATGTACTCGGAACATGGGTTAGAGGCTCGAATTTTCCCGCCTTCCGGGCAAGTATGCCATTCGTTAATAGTGGTATCATATTGCACTCCCGGATCTGCGCAGCGCCAAGCAGCATAGGCAATTTTTTCCCAAAGCTCTTCAGCCGGAATTTCCTTGATAGTTTCACCAGTAGTGCGTGCTGTCAACTTCCAATTTTCCCCATTTTTAAGAGCATTAAAAAATTCATTGGGGATGCGAATCGAGTTGTTGGAGTTTTGACCGGAAACGGTTTCATAAGCTTCGCCTTCAAAACTGGAATCATAACCAGCAGCGATTAATGCACCCACTTTCTTTTCTTCTTCTACTTTCCAGTTGATGAAATCGACGATTTCTGGGTGGTCAAGGTCTAAGCACACCATTTTAGCCGCACGGCGAGTAGTCCCACCGGATTTGATAGCACCGGCAGCGGTATCGCCAATTTCTAAGAATGACATCAAGCCGGAAGAATGGCCACCGCCGGACAACGGTTCTCCTTTACCCCGGATATTGGCAAAATTGGTACCGACGCCCGAGCCATACTTGAATATGCGAGCTTCTCGCACCCATAAATCCATGATACCTCCTTCATTTACCAGATCATCATCAACGGATAAGATAAAACAGGCGTGCGGTTGAGGGCGTTCGTAAGCGGAAGTTGAAGGTTTGACTTCTTCCGTGTCAGGATCTACATAGTAATGGCCTTGAGGTTTGCCGGTGATGCCATAGGTGTTGTGTAAGCCAGTGTTAAACCATTGTGGAGAATTGGGAGCAGCACGTTGATCCAAAATGCAATAAACTAATTCATCGTAAAATCGCTCAGCATCTTCCTCTGTTGCAAAATAGTTATATTCTGTTCCCCAATCTACCCAACATTGTGCTAATCGGTGAGCCACTTGTTTGATTGAATGCTCACGTCCGGTACTTCCATCTTCTTGGGGAACTTGGGCTTTTCTGAAATATTTTTGCGCTAAAATATCGGTAGCAACTTGCGACCAATCCTTCGGTACCTCTACATCATTCATCTCAAAAACAACATCTCCTTCCGGGTTGCGGATAACAGACGTGCGGTATTCATAATCAAATTGCTCAAAAGGATCCTGCCCTTTTTTAGTAAAATAGCGATCAATTTTCAAGCCTGTATTATTAGTGTTCTTGGACTTCTTTTCTTTATTTTTAGTGGCCATAACAAAGAGAGGTTTTAACTGACAAAAATGTGAAATAACTGTATCACGAAACTAATCACATATTAGTTTTTATACAAAAATAGTTTTCCACAAACTGTTAATAATATAAAGGAGATCGTTAATGAATGATGGCATAAGGGTATTTTACTTGTGGAAAGAATTTGAATTACAATACTTGTTAAAATATTTTTAATTTGCAAAAAGATCATTTTAAGGTAACCGATTATTGTATATAAATTGAAGGTCGGTGTTGTAATATTTATATATGGAAGATAGTGTTTATCAACATCTTATTCGTTGTTCTCAGGAAAAGCATCAGTTTGCGGTGTTAGTCGATCCCGACAATATAGCCCCACAGCACTATTCAGAAGTGGCTCAACGATGCAATAAGGCCCAGGTAGATTATATTTTTGTAGGCGGTAGCTTGTTGCTCGAAGATCGTTTGTCCGAATGTTTAGAACAAATTAAATCAGCTACTGATATACCGGTTATTTTGTTCCCGGGCAGTACTTTTCAAATAAATGAACAGGCTGATGCGTTATTGTTTCTCTCATTAATTTCAGGGAGGAACCCGGAGTTGCTCATTGGACAGCAAGTGAAATCGGCTCCGTTACTTTATCAAAAGTCAATAGAAGTGATTTCTACAGGTTACCTACTCGTTGAGGGAGGCAAAACAACTACGGCCAGTTATATGAGTAACAGCACTCCTATACCGTCTGATAAACCTGAAATTGCAGCAAGTACTGCTTTGGCCGGTCAATACTTGGGGATGGATTTAATTTATATGGATGCGGGTAGTGGGGCTGAATATCCCATTTCGGTGGCAATGATAGAAAAAGTTAAAAGAATTATTAAATCCCCTTTAGTAGTAGGGGGAGGAATATGTACTCCAGAAAAGGCCCGTAAAAATTGTCAGGCCGGAGCTGATATTCAAGTAGTAGGTAACGCAATTGAACAAGACTGGGGACTCATTACTGAAATGTCTGCCGCTATTCATGAAGTAGGAAAGAGAGTATAAAAAACTCCATACTTAGTATATAGTTATCTCTTCTCCTTAATAATTTAGAACTCCCAATCATATTGATCTAACTCGCGCAAGCACACTTCTAAAAGTTTAATGCTTTCTTTGATATCTGATTGATGGGCCATCTCAATCACTTGATGGAGGTTACGGGTAGGTATAGAGATGGCACCCGCTATCGCTCCCTGTTTTCCCATTCGTTGAATACCGGCCGTATCTGTTCCTCCTTTATTCATGATCTCCGATTGACATTTGATATCGTGTTCTTTTGCTTTCTTTTTCATAAAATCAACCATTCGATAGTCACATAAGGCGGAAGAATCCATCGTCTTAATAGCGGTGCCTTCCCCTAATGTCGTAACCACTTCTTCTGGTTTGGCCGCTGGTGTGTCAAAAGCGATAGTGGTATCTAAGCCTAAACCAAATTTAGGATTAATGTTATGGGCCGCTACGCTGGCTCCTCGGATACCGAGTTCTTCCTGGACTGTGAAAACGCCATATAGATCATGGGGGAGTGTTTTGTCCTGTAGTGCCCGCAATGTCTCTATAAGAATAAAAACAGAAATCCGGTTATCTATAGATTTACAGTTGACACAATTCCCCATTTCTACCAACTTCCGCTCCCGGGTTACTGGATCACCTTCTGAAACGAGTTCTTCGACTTCCTTTTTAGGCCGTCCGGTATCAATGAAAAAATCCTCCACTTTGGGCATTTTTTTCTTTTCCTTCTCATCCATAACATGGACCGGTTTGGTTCCCATAACTCCTATTATGTTTTCTTTGCCGTGAACTACCACCCGCTGGGCAACTAAGGTTTTAGGGTCGAATCCTCCCAAGGTATGGAAACGGAGAAAACCATCATCATCAATGTGATGTACTATAAATCCAATTTCATCCATATGGGCTCCTACCATCACTTTTTGGTCTGATTGACCTTTTTTGATAGCATACACGTTGCCTAAGTTGTCAATTTCTACGTCATCTACCAGTTTTTCAATCTCTCGAAGTACTAACTCTCGGATAGGTTGTTCAAATCCAGGGGCACTCCCTGTTTCACAGATTTCTGCCATTAAAGATATATTTAACTCCATAACATATTTTTTACAATTTGCAAATTATATTTATACAGTACTAACTTTCATCATGTTAGTCCGGCCCTTTTCATGTATAGGCATGCTGGCTGTATTTATAACTCTGTCCCCTTTTTTGACATAGCCGTTTTCAAGGAGTATTTGTTTAACATCGTAAATAGTGCCGTCAGTACTTTCCATTTTATTGTAATAAAATCCCCGGGCACCCCAAACTAAGCTTAACGTATTGAGTAAGAATCGGTTATTGGTAAATATATATATTTTGGCATTTGGTCGAAAGCTGGAAATCATAAAAGCTGTATAACCCGATTGTGTCATACCTATAATAGCATCGGCATCTACGTCGATTGAAATTTTACAAGCATTAAAACAGACAGCATCTGATAAAAAGGTAGGGGAAGATTCATCGGGGAGATGATGCCATTTGTTGCTACCATCCGAAGCTAAATATATATCCTCTTGACTTTCAATACGGGTAATGATACGGTTAATGGTTTCCACTACTCGGATGGGATATTGACCGATGGAAGTTTCTCCACTTAACATCAAACAATCGGCTCCTTCCGTTACGGCATTGGCTACATCGGTGACTTCGGCCCGGCTCGGGCGCGGATTTTCAATCATGCTCTCCATTATTTGAGTAGCTATGATTACCGGTTTGGCTGCACGTATGGCCTTCCCTACGATTGTTTTTTGCATAATGGGGAGTTCTTCAGAAGGCACTTCTACTCCTAAATCGCCTCGTGCAATCATGAGGGCATCGGCCTCTTCTATGATATTATCTATATCTTCAACAGCTTCGGGCTTTTCAATTTTTGCTATGATGCGGGAACGTCCATGATTTTTTTCAATGATATCCTGAAGTTCCTTAAGATCTTGCGCCGAACGGATAAATGATAGAGCAATCCAGTTAAAATTGTTTTCTATTGCAAAATAGAGATCTTCATAATCCTTTTCTGTTAAAGAAGGTAATGAAATGTGGGTGTTGGGTAAGTTAACCCCTTTATTAGAAGAAACAATTCCTCCATAAATAACTTTAGCCTTTACTGTATCTTCATTATTAGTATTCAGTACCTTCAATTCTATTTTACCATCATCAATGAGTATTACTTCACCTTGATCAACATCTTTGGGAAAGTTATCATAATTAATGTATAGCTTGTTTTTGTTGCTGATTTGAGGTTGGTTAGTAATTGTAATCCTATCTTCTGATTCTAACTTGACACCATTGTCTTTGACCTCTCCAATGC
>CAZIGO010000152.1:0-6070 GCA_964538595.1 uncultured Chitinophagales bacterium
TTCGAGTAGATGCTCGACTAAATGAGAACCAATAAAACCTCCAGCACCAGTAACAAGGGCATTTTTTGCCATTATGCAACCTCCTCAGGTAGCTTGTAACCGAATTGTTGGGCCAATTCACCACACCGGTTTTTAACAATTTGGTCAATACGAAAGAGGAATTTGAAAAAAACTGGCAAGTGCCCCTTAAAGACAGTTGGCATAAAAAGATACTCACTCAAGTTTCATCAGCTCTCAAAGAATCCGTCTAATTTATATGCAGGGATATCTTATTGGTGCATTAATTATCGCTATTATCACCCTCATTTTCGGGTTACAGAACCTAAATGAGGTAACAATACATTTCCTGTGGTGGAAATTCAAAGGATCATTGGCTTTAATTTTATTATTATCATTTACCAGTGGTGTATTAGCCAGTATATTGGCCTCACTTCCCACCTTTTTCCGTAAAAAACGATATATCCGTCAGCTTAAAAAACAATCTAAAAAATCATCCTCTCGCTCCTCAACCTCAAAAGAAGCTGATTCCTCAGACTCCACTGCAAAAAAATAAGCGAACTCCCTGATCCAGGATGGATATAGCTTTAATTGTGCCTTTTTGTTCAGGCTCCCACCAACAATGGGCGGAAAGCTATCAATACTATTCCACTCATAATATCAAATTATTTACATTACCGGGGAAATATTGGAAATGGCGTATGGAAGGAGGTGCTATACCGTTAGCAACCTCATTCCTGGAATCATCATTTTCGGCTGATTTAATACTAACAACGGACATGTTAAATTTGCCCCTTTTTATAAGTTTAACACGGCCCCATACCGCCCATATACCCATTGCCGTTTATTTTCATGAAAATCAATTAGCCTATCCCTGGTCGCCCCAAGATCAAACAAACAAAAATATTTCACCCCGGTATTATGCTATGATCAATTACAACAGTGCCTTAGCAGCGGACAAAGTTTTCTTTAATTCTAATTACAATAAAAAAAGTTTTTTGAATCAACTCCCTTCATTCTTGGAGCGTTATCCTGATTTAACGTCGGCTACCGACCATACTTTAGCCATTGATAAAAAAAGTGAGCTATTACCATTAGGATTAGAGTTAAAAAAATTTGACGATTATGCTCCCTCCACTATTTCCTATAATGACCCTCCACTTATCCTTTGGAACCATCGATGGTCTTATGACAAAAATTTTAATGATTTCTTCTATGCCCTACGAATGCTTCAACAGCAAGGGTACAATTTTGAATTAGCTATTTTAGGAGCTTCACCCGGGTATACTCCCCCTATATTCAAGAAAGCGTATAATACTTTTAAAGATCGCATTGTACAATTCGGATATATTAAAGATTTTAGCACTTATGCCCGATGGCTATGGCAGGCCGATTTATTACCTATAACTTCGAATCAAGACTTTTTTGGCGGTAGTTTAATGGAAGCGTTATATTGTCAATGTCTTCCTCTATTGCCCCACCGGCTTGCTTACCCAGAAAATATTTCTCCCTCAACATTTAGTGCTTACTATTATCAAAAGCATTCCCAATTAATAGAAAAATTAGCAAGTTTTCTAGAAGTTCGTCCCCCTCTTTCAATAACTTATAATTTCAGGAAAGTTGCTCAACAATTTGAGTGGGAGCACAGGGCCCCACAATATGATCGCACGCTAACAAAAGTCAAAAGACAATTTCAGAGGAGCAGAGAATAATACCCTACCTTTTACCAATCCCGGGTAAAGACCCATTCATTGCCTTCCGAAGCCTCATCATTAAAGTAATATCCCACTTCATCAAAGGTTTTCAGATCTTGTACATTATGAATTTGATGACGAATAATAAATTCCGTCATCATTCCCCGCGCTTTTTTAGCATAAATAGCAATTGTTTTATATTTCCCACTTTTCCAGTCCTTAAATTTAGGAGTAATCACCTCTCCTTCTAATTTCCTTTTATCTATGGCCTTAAAATATTGATTAGAAGCCAGGTTAATGATATAATCATCTTCCTGTACTTTTAATTCTTCATTTAAAAATTCAGTCAAACGAGGACGCCAGAAATCATATAAGTTATCACTTTCGGGCGGGGTAAAATTGGTTTTCATCTCCAACCGATAAGGTTGGATAAGGTCAAGGGGACGGACAATACCATAAAGCCCAGTCAATATCCTAACGTGGTTTTGTGCAAAAGCAAATTCATCCTGATGATAGGATTCAGCATGAATAGGGTCATAGACATCTCCTTGATAAACTAAAAAAGCCGGTTGGGCATTTCCTTCATGAAAGGGGGTCTCAAATGATTGATAACGTTCATAGTTCAGTTCAGCCAATTTATCATTAACCTCCAGAAGCTCTTTCAACTCATTTTTATCATATTGCTGTAATTCATGAACCAACGTTTCAGCCTCTTTCAAAAAAGGAGGAGTAGTAAGATGACCTAAGGCTTGTCCACCTGAGGCATCTTGAGTTTTAGAAGGGGATAAGAGTATAATCATAGTTTCTTGTTGGATTTGGTAGCTACTTTACGTATATCAGATAGATAGGGATTTTTAGCAGGGTTATATACATTACGTCCAGGGGCAAATTTTTTATGATACTTCTTACGCTCCTCTTTGGGTAGTTGTTGAATTTCTTGACACTCAGGGCTACAACATCCATCAAAATCATCTTCACAAGCCTCACATTGTATAAATAATAGATGGCATCCCTCATTATTACAATTGACATGCCGATCACTGGGTTTTCCACATTGATGACATTTACTAATGGTATCGTCCGTCACTTTTTCCCCTAATCGCTCATCAAAAGTAAAGTTTTTCCCTTTAAATTTAGACGACCAGCCGTAAGCTTCCACCGTTTTAGCATAATGAGTTATGCCTCCTTGTAATTGATACACATTTTTAATACCATTTTCTTTCAAGTAGGCACTGGCTTTTTCACAACGAATCCCTCCTGTACAATACAATAATACTTTCTTGTCTTTTCTGTCTTTAAGTTGTTCTTTTACTTTCGGTAATGTTTCTTTGAATGAATCAGCATCCGTATACTCAGCCCCTTCAAATCGACCTACCTCTACCTCATAAAAGTTACGCATATCCATAACTATCGTATCAGGGTCATCCAAGGCTTCATGGAACTCTTCCGGTGACAAATGACGTCCTACTTTTGAAAAATCGTAGTCCTCTTCTTCCAACCCATCAGCTACGATCTTATCCCGCACTTTTATAGTTAATTTAAAAAACGACTTTCCATCATCTTCATAGGCAATATTCAGAGAAACACCTTTTAAAATTTTCCATTGCTGCAACTGGCGCTTAAAATCTTCAAAATTATGTTCGGGTACAGTCATTTGGGCGTTGATCCCTTCATGAGCTACATAAATACGGCCAAATATATCTAATGCGTCCCAAGCCTTATATAATTCATCCCGAAGGGTATCAGGATCATTAATATCTACGTAACGATAAAACGAAAGAGTGACACGATCAAATTCCTCCTCATAAAGCTGCTCACGCAGTTTTTGTTTATTTACTCGGTTATGTAAAAACTTCATAGTATTGATTAATCATTTAACAATATCTAAAGATAAAATTACGGAAATGTATGGAAAATTAGTGACATAGAACTGACAAATCAGTACGTTCAAAGAATAAAACTATTCATGAATGTTTATACTTACTATTTATTCCAATCTAAAATTTTATCGATGGTATGTCGGGAAATAGAATGGTAGTTGGGCCGAGCCTTCCGGTATATCTCCCGAGCCCACTTTTTCCCTTTTTTCGTTTTGGCCAGAGCGGTATATAAAGGACGTAAAAATTTACGCCGTCCTACTCGTATCAAAAATTTTTCTAATCGATCGTAGGCCGGTTCATATTGACTATTGATAGCTATTTCGAGCCAATCAGCTAAAATCTCAGCGTTGGCACTATCCGTAAAATGATAAGCTTGATCTAGAGCTGTCATTCTATCAGTAGATAAGGTATCGGGTAATCGATCTAAGAAATAGATCCATTCATGGGTCGTCCAATCTTCCATGGGCAACTCCTCAGGGCCAACCCCATTTTTCCACCGTTGCGCAATTAACCGAACCGAGTCAAAACGTTTGGAATGAAGTGACGGATAATTGTCCGGTATCCCCGGTTTATATATCCATTCTTTTACTTTTAATTGTTGTTGTAAGGTACTGTCTTGACCTACCAAATGTTTGTTTAAGTATTCAACAAAATGATCGCTCGTCATTGATTGAAAGGCATATGTGTTAAAATATTTTTTAAGAAATTGATCAAATCTTTCTCTACCTACATACTGCTCTATAGTTTTTAAAAACAAAGCGCCTTTTTCATAAGGGATCACCGATAATCCTTCATCAGGATCGCGTCCTTTTAAATTCATTTTTAAACGGGTATCATCGGGGTTGTTTTTCATCATCTTTTTCATTCGATTTTTGAGATGTCTAAAGCCTAACACCCGCAACATATTGGCATAGTCTTTTCCATATAATGCTTCCATTAATCGTCGCTCTATATAAACAGTAAACCCTTCATTGAGCCAAAGGGAGTTCCAAGTAGCATTAGTTACTAAATTCCCCGACCAGGAATGCGCCAACTCATGAGCTATCAAGTTAGTTAAAGAGCGATCACCTGCTAATATTGTGGGCGTTGCAAACGATAAACGGGGGTTTTCCATACCTCCAAACGGGAAACTGGGCGGTAATATAATAACATCATACTGTTCCCAACGATAAGGACCATACAGTTCCTCTGCAGCTTTCATCATATCTTCCATTTTGGCTAATTCATACGCCGCATCTTCCACTACAGAAGGCTCTGAATAAACACCGGTACGCTTACTTAATTTTTTATACTCGATATTCCCTACTGCCAAGGCCATCAAGTAGGAAGGTATAGGTTGTTTCATTTTGAAGTGATAAACTCCTTCTTCATTCTTTTTAATGGGATTAGCAGCACTCATTACCGCCATCATTCCTTCTGGTACTTCTACTCGGGCCTCATAAGTATACCGAATTCCCGGGGCATCCTGGCAAGGAATCCAGGTACGTGCTAAGATGGGTTGAGATTGGGTAAACAGATAGGGAGCATTCTCATCGGCCGTTTGCTGTGGCTTCAACCATTGGAGAGCCCCAGCCTGCGGTGAAGTTTTATAATTAATATTGACCCAATCTGTTTCAGGGGAAATGACTACTTTCAAAGGACGGCCCATATGGGGTTTCGATGGCCCCAATAAATAATCTGTTGTCTTTTCATTCTCTTTATTAAGCGTCACCTTCTCTATAGTAAGCTGACGCGCATCAAAAACAATGGTATCAACTCCTTGCTTGTTATCAATTTTATACCGGGCCTGTCCGGCTATCTTATGCTCATCAAAATTGACGGTAATATCCAAATCAAGATGTTTCACTACAGCTTCTTGAGGACGGGCATATGAATGAACGGGTTCAAAGCTAACAGTTTGGGCAGTATTCTCTTGATCATCGTTATCCTTTTGTTGATCTCCACAGCTGATAACTAAACCACAACAAAAGAGTGCGAATAGAAGAATTGATGATTTTGAAAAACGCATTATGTTCATATAATTTTACTTTATCAGATTACTTTTGTTTCAAAGGTAATAGATCAGGAACAAAAAGGCAATTTCTTAAGTTCTCCTTATTGAGACGTCTTTTTAATCGGTATAAGGTTTTAAGGTACTGTCATTATGTCATTCTATTGAATTTTGAGTACCTTTGTAGGGAGATATAAAAACAGTTGGACATCTATGGACAACATTGTTAAAGAATCAATAAAAAAACGACAGCAAGTTAGTGAATCAATGCAAGGACAACCATACAGTGGTGAATCGCCTACTGCATCAGAAACACCGGTAAAAGAGAATAAAGGCAAATACTATATAGAAACTTATGGTTGCCAAATGAACTTTAATGATAGCGAGATTGTCGCTTCAATACTTAATGAAAATGGATATGCTCCCACCGAACATAAAAACGAAGCGGATCTGTTGCTGGTTAATACATGTGCTATCCGCGAAAATGCCGAACAGCGGGTCCGGGCTCG
>CAZIGO010000153.1:0-6032 GCA_964538595.1 uncultured Chitinophagales bacterium
CATTTCTTGTACCGCACGCAAATCAGCTCCTCCTTCGATGAGATGAGTAGCAAATGAGTGGCGCAATGTATGGGGGGTCACTTTCTTTTCAAAACCGGCCTTTTTAGCTAATCGTTTGACGATCGTATATATCATGACGCGGGTTAACTGCTTACCTCGTCGGTTGAGGAATAAAATATCTTCATGATGGGGTTGGATAGGAAATTGTCCGCGCACTTCTTCTTGGTAAATACGGATGTGTTTGGCAGCATCATGTCCGATAGGAACTAATCGTTCACGATCTCCTTTACCGGATATTTTGATAAAATCGACATCCAGGTGTAACTGTGAAATGCGCAAATTAACCAGCTCGGAAACCCGGAGTCCACAACCATATAAAGTTTCCATGATAGCCTTGTTGCGCGTGCCCAACGGGGTACTACGATCAATTTGTTGAATTAATGTTTCTACCTCTTCTACGCTGAGTACTTCGGGCACTTTTTGTCCTATTTTAGGCGGCTCCAGAAGTTCGGTGGGATCCTGATCGATTAAATCTTCTAAAAGAAGATATTGGTAATAAGCTTTTAATCCTGAAACTATACGGGCTTGGGTACGAGCAGAAACACCAATTTCATGCATGCGATTGATAAAATTTCGAAGTAGTTCAATATCCACTTGTCCGGGCCCTATTTTTTTGTCTTCATTTTGTAAATAATCGACTAATTTTTGGACATCACTGGCATAGGCTTTTATAGAATTGATGGATAACCCCCGCTCCAGTTGTAAATAATTTTGGAATCCTTTTATAGTGCTATGCCAATCCATACTTATCGATTAAAACTTCGTTGTTCGGAATTTGAATCTGATTATCAAAATATGCTAAAAAGTTAGTTAATTTTGTAATAAAACTATCGGCATGAACATTTTAATTATTAATGGTCCTAATTTGAACTTAATAGGGCAGCGTCACCCTGCTATTTATGGCAATCGCTCATTTGAAGAATTTCTTGAGCAGTTAAATCAGCAATTCTCCGAACAACACTTAGATTATTTCCAGAGTAATCATATGGGTAAATTAATTGATCAATTACAAAAAGCATCGATCGAATATGATGCCGTTATTTTAAATGGGGGAGGGTATTCTCATACCTCTGTTGCTTTGGCTGATGCAGTAGCCGATATGGAAATACCGGTGATAGAAGTGCATATCAGTAATATTTATGCCCGGGAGGAATTTCGCCACCGATCTATGTTATCGGCTTATTGTAAAGGGTGTATTGTCGGTTTAGGTTTGGAGGGGTACCGACTGGCTATTCACTATCTATTGCAAACCAATGTATGATAAACACTTAAAATGTTGTTTAACTCCAAAAACTTTCATCCAATTGAAATCCGACTATTAACATATCGTCGATTTGACGATGATTGTTTTTCCATTTATCAATAGTTCGGGCTATTTTTTTCTCCTGGACCGACATGTTTTCGGTATGAATATTTTTTAAGAGTTGCTGGAACTGTTGTAACCCAAATTTTTCTTCATGGGCTCCACCAAACTGATCGAGATAGCCATCTGTAGTAAGGTAACAATAAGTAGGAAGTGATAAAGATAAAGTGCGAGTGGTAAAAGTAAATTTCTTATTCGAGCGGGCAAACATGAGTCCGCCAATGCCTTGCTTGTCACATTTTAATGTTTTTATTTTATTATTTTGTATGTAGTATAAGGGGATTTGGGCTCCCGCATAGTGTAAATGTTGTTGGGAAATATCGATAGTGCAAAGTCCAATGTCCATGCCATCTTGAATTCCACCCCCTTCGTCTTTTTGTTGTAAAATAGAGCGAATTTCTGCATGAAGTTGGGTGAGTACAGTACCGGGGTCATGTAATGATTTTTCTATTACTAATTTGTCCAGTGCTAACCTTCCTATAACAGACATAAACGCTCCCGGTACTCCATGCCCGGTGCAATCAGCCACTGCTATAATGATTTTGTCGCCTTGATGGGCGAACCAGTAAAAATCGCCACTTACGATATCTCGAGGACGATAAAAGATAAACGAGTGGGGAATATATTTTTTGATTGTCGATGAGGAGGGGAGTAGTGAATGTTGAATACGTTGGGCATAATTTATGCTATCCATTATTTTTCGTTGTTGATCCTGTATTATCTCATTTTTTTGAGTGAGTGATTGATTGGCTCGTTTTTTAACGCGGTATCGATTGTAAAGTAAATACGCCAGTATTAATACCAGTATAAGACCTCCGATAGATGCATTACGGAAGAGGGTTTGAATCTCTTTTTCTTTTTTTAACAGTTGTATTTGTCGCTCTTTTTGCTTTGAATGATACTTAACCCGCATCTCAGCCATTTGCTGGCTTTTCTCTTTATTGTGAATCTTGTTTTCACACTTCGTGTATTTTTGATAGTGATGTAGCGCTTTTTGATAATTGCCAAGGGACTTATAGGCTGTAAAGAGTGCATGATGTGTCTGCGATAAACGTTCGGGACTGTTTAATTTACGGGCTAATTTTAATGCATGATCAGAATATGCGAGAGCTTTTTGGGGTTGAGACAGTTGCGAATACATATAACTGATATTATTTAACGTAATGGCAATTCCATCCTTCTTATTAATGCCCCTAAATTTTGAAAGTGCTTTTTTGTAATAGCGAATCGCTTTGGAAGGTTGCTTCTTCTTTTTATATACTAATCCCAAGTCGTTCTGGCAGTTGGCTAAGGATAATTTATCTCCTGTTCCCCGCGCAAATTTAATAGCCGTTTTAAACGCTGTAATTGCTTTTGAAAAGGAGTCCTTAAAATAATAGAGTTGTCCTTGTTTATTGTAACAACTAATAATTTGTGAAGTATCTTTTTGTTGTTGGGCTAATGTCAACGCTTTTTTTAAATATTTTTTGTTGTCTTTGAGATGTCCCCGGTGTAAATTAGCAGATGCCATTTTTATATATCCCTTAATAATATGTTCTTTGTTATTGAGGGACCGGGCTTTTTCTAATAATTTTTGTCCAAACTCATATCCCTTACTAAAATTCCCCTTTTTTAAATAAAAATCGGCCAGTTGGCTTTGAAAGGAAAGGACTTGTTGAGGCTGCTGTAATGATTGAGCGGTTTTTAACCCTTCCCGAGATAGTAAAATAGAGTAGGTTAGGTTATTATTTTTATTGTTTTGAATGAGTCTTTTTACCCGTTTTAGTTTTTGATCACTAGCCGGTTGTTGCTTTATATTATGGTAAATGCTGTCTAATCGAGATGAGATAGTATCGAGTTGTGATGTTTGTGCCTGTACAGATTGAGGTAATACTACAAGAAAAAATATGATAAAGTAAAATGCCGTTTTTTTAGCCATATAAGATGGTCTCCTTTATACTAAAATGACTTAGTAAATACATACTGCAAATTAACAAAAAACTATAGATAAAATATTGAAACATATTTAATTCATCCTAAAAAATGTGAGTTTGCAAATTTCCCCTGCTATAAGAGAATTGTTAATAGGTCGCTTTATTTTTTTTGTTTTTTTAATTATAAGTATAAGTTTTATTTTGCATCAGTTTAATTGTTTGTTATTTTTGCATAAAAAAATCAGTATGAGTAAAATTTTAATTCGACTCACTTTCTTTATAGTAGCCTTGCTAACCTTCTATAGTACTGCTCACACTCAGTGTAAGGCTGCTTTTAAACATTCCGATTCTTGTAAAGAAGTTTATTTTAAAGATACCACTTATTTTAGTAATGAAAGTTATACTTGGTATTTTGGCGATGATTCAGTCGTTTATGATGGTGGGTATTCTATTACTCACACCTATGACTCCGGAGGCACATACCGGGTATGTTTAGTAGCGGACAGTTCGGGCAATACTTGTGATTCCACCTGCAAATGGATTGCAGTTAATGGATGTTCAGGCACTTGTACCGCCGATTTTAATTGGTCGGACTCTTGTTTAACCGCTAAATTAAATGAAAGTGTTAATGACACCAATGTGAGTGGATTTGAATGGTTAGTGGGGGATGATACTGATCCTTATTCAGGCGCTAGTGTTTCCCATACCTATGCAGCTGCTAACACTTATGAGGTTTCATTAACTGTTTATGATAACAATGGAGAAGTGTGTGATGATACGTCGCACTCTGTTACTGTAAGTGGTTGTTGTTTGGCTGATTATAACTATAATGAGTCTTGGGACACCTGTCGAAAAGTGACATTTATAGAAAATGGGGGGGATTCCGTAGAAAGTTATCAATGGGATTTTGGGGATGGATCCGGCCTGGTAACCGGTGATACCGTCTCACATATTTATGCTGATACGGGCACCTATAGTGTTTGTCAGTATGCCTATAATAATGGAGAAGCTTGTGATACCTTTTGTCAATCTATTACGGTAACCGGCCAAGCTTGTTGCGAAGCAAACTTTGTAGTGTCTGACTCATGCTTGTCAGTGAATTTACGAGATATATCTGTTGAAGAAGAAGAAAAAAGTTGGGCCTGGGATTTTGGAGACGGACAAACGGATACGGCCCGAGAGATTACTCATACTTATGATACAGCCGGGAATTATGACATCGTTCTGTCTGTAATTGATAGTTCTGGTAATGTGTGTGATCAGTCGTTATTACAGTCCTCTGTCGGTAATTGTTGCACGGCGGATTATGTTGTTAGTAAAGATACCTGTCAAAAATATACCTTTATTGAAAAGGGGAGTGGGACGAACATTGAAACCTATGAATGGATATTTGGAGGAAGTACAACTGATTATGGAGATACCGTGACCTATACTTTCTCCGATACGGGAAAGATGCAGGTAAGCTTGAATCTCATTGATAGTAGTGGTAATGTTTGTGGTGACACTACTAAAACGTTATTTGTCACTTGCCAGGATTGTGAAGGAAGTTACACCTCGACGTCATTGTGTGATCAAAAAATGTATTTTGAGAAGTTAGGAGGGGGCCCTACCATTGAAAAATATGTGTGGAAATTCGGTAATGGCGTGCAAGATACAGGTTCCTCCGTCACTTACCAGTATGATTCCGGGGGAGTGTATAATGTTAAATTGAACTTCTATGATACCTCAGGCACTAATTGTAACACTATTACTAAATCAATTGAAGTTTCCAAGAATGTGCTGGGCATGTGGGTGGATTCAACACAGGATATCCGCTGTTATGGAGATAGCTCAGGATATATTGCTGTCGATGATACAGGCGGCGTCTCCCCTTATTCATATTTTTGGAGTGGACCAAGCATTAATGAGGAAGATGACTTTTTAGGATATGAAGAACACAATCTTTTGGCTGGCGATTATACTATCACAGTAGTAGACAGCAATCATTGTAAGGATTCGGTGAGTACTACTCTCACTGAACCTCTGAAGTTATCGATTAGCCTGGATTCGACCCAGCCGATTCAGTGTGCAGGCGATAGTTCAGGGGCCATTTATACTTCCGTAAGTGGGGGCGTTGCTCCTTATACCATTAGTTGGAGCAATGGAGCAGATACTTCTGACATTACCAATCTAACCAGCGGAACTTATAGTGTTACCGTCACTGATGACAACTCCTGTGCTGATACACTCTCTGTGACTCTCAATGCACCGGAGGATTTATATGTGATCTCAGATTCGTTAAACGAGGTTAAATGTTACGGGGACAGTACGGGAGATATATTTACAACTCCCTTCGGCGGCACGAGTCCGTATGATTATACTTGGGCTAATGGCGACACCTCCCAAGACTTGATGAATGTCCCCGGAGGCAATTATTCCCTTACGGTCACGGATTCAAACGGTTGTACTTATGATACGACGTTTACCGTACCTGCTCCTCCTGAATTAAAAGTATATAAGGACTCCATTTATGATGTCATTTGTCAAGGGGATAGTACAGGCGCAGTGAATATTAGCGTCTTTGGAGGCACCCCGGGATATAATTATATGTGGAGTAGCGGTGATACCTCACAAGATATTTTTAACCTAACGGCCGGTACTTATGGAATTACGGTTACAGATTCGAACAATTGTAAAGAAACCGCGGTGGCCACGGT